>CAYQPF010000063.1:0-26648 GCA_964419225.1 uncultured Candidatus Cloacimonadota bacterium
AATGGTGACTAACTCCGGGGGCGGTTACAGCCGTTGGAAAGGTCTGGCCGTAACCAGATGGAGGGAAGACCATACTTGTGATAAATGGGGTACTTTCTGCTACATAAGAGATGAGGCAACCAAGGAGTTTTGGTCCACAGCATACCAGCCGACCTTGAAGAAATCCAAGCATTATGAAGCTATATTTTCAGAAGGCAGAGTAGAATTTCGCGGTTCAGACCATGATTATGACAGTTATACGGAAATAGCTGTATCTCCTGAAGATGATATTGAATTACGTCGTGTCCGGATCACAAACCGAGCCAGAATCCGCCGTGAGATAGATGTGACCAGTTATGCTGAAGTAGTCCTGGCTTCATCTGCCTCGGACGATTTGCATCCTGCATTCAGCAATCTCTTTGTTCAAACAGAGATAATCCGAAAACAGAAAGCTATATTATGCACCAGACGGCCACGTTCCGAGAGTGAAAATGAACCCTGGATGTTTCACCTGATGATTGTACATGGCGGAGAAACAGGAAAAATCTCCTATGAGACAGACCGGATGAAATTTATAGGCAGAGGAAACTCTTTAGTAGAGCCTCTGGCTTTAACAGGTGGTATTGAAACAATCAAAGGTGCATTATCTGACACTGACGGATCGGTACTTGATCCAATTGTGGCTATTCGTTACAGAATAACACTTGATCCTGAAGAGTCAGTTACATTGAACATAGTATCCGGAATAGGAGAGACGAGAGAAGCTGCTTTGAGCCTGGTGGAAAAATATCAGGATCGCCGTTTTGCAGATCGTGTTTTTGATTTGGCTTGGACACACGGTCAGGTTTTATTACGTCAATTCAATGCTTCTGAGGCAGATGCACAGCTTTATGTCCGATTGGCCAGCTCGATAATTTATGCTAATGCAAGTTTACGTGCAGATTCAAGTATCTTGATGAAAAATCAACGGGGCCAGTCAGGTCTTTGGGGTTATTCCATTTCAGGAGATCTGCCTATTGTCCTGCTGCAGATTGAAGATCCCGCCAACATAGACCTGGTTCGGCAGATGGTTCAGGCCCATGCCTATTGGCGGATCAAAGGCCTGGCTGTTGATCTGGTAATTTGGAATGAAGATCATGCAGGCTATCGGCAATTACTCCATGACCAGATCATGGACTTGATTGCTTCAGGCATAGATGCAAATCTTATGCTTCAACCCGGTGGTATTTTCTTAAGACCCGCGGACCAGATTGCCGAAGAAGACCGCATTCTGATTCAGACAGTTGCAAGGGTCATCATTTCCGATAAACGGGGAACCCTGTCAGAGCAGATCAATGGACGTAGTATTATGGAAATTGCTGTCCCTTACTTAACTCCGACTAGAACACTCCGATCTAAAGTTTTGCCTATAGCACCATCACCCAGGATTGATCTGACCTTGTACAATGGACTGGGCGGTTTTACAAAAGATGGTAGAGAATATGTCATTACTACAGCTCAAAGTCAGTTAACACCTGCACCCTGGGTGAATGTGATTGCCAATAAGAATTTTGGTACTGTTATTTCCGAAAGCGGTCCACTATATACCTGGTGTGATAATGCTCATGAATTAAGGTTAACTCCCTGGGCTAATGATCCTGTCAGTGATTCCGGCGGGGAAGCTTTTTACCTGCGTGATGAAGAAAGAGGCCATTTCTGGTCACCAACTCCCTTGCCCTGCAGAGGAGCAACCTCCTACGTGACGAGGCATGGCTTTGGTTATAGCGTTTTTGAGCATACAGAACACGGTATTAGTTCAGAATTATGGATTTATGTAGCATTAGACAGCCCGATCAAATTTGCTGTTTTAAAGGTTAAGAATGAATCAGGGCGTTTCAGGCGTTTATCTGCTACAGGTTATGTAGAGTGGGTGTTAGGTGATTTGCGTCCTAAAACTACCCTGCATGTGGTCACGGAAATTGATAGAAACAGCGGTGCTCTTTTTGCCCGTAATCCTTATAATAATGGTTTCCGGGAAAAAACAGCCTTCTTCGATGTTGATGAAACAACACGTACGGTTACATGTGATCGTACCGAATTTATAGGGCGAAATGGAACTTTACACTCACCTGCCGCATTGATTAAATCACGTTTATCAGGTAGAGCTGGAACAGCAATGGATTCCTGCGGTGCAATTCAAGTTTGTTTTGATCTATCAGCCGGTCAGGAACGTGAAATAGTCTTCCGACTTGGTATGGGCCGGGATACAGCAGATGCAAGAAATTTGGTAAACAGGTTCAGGGGACCTACAGCTGCCAGAGCTGTACTCGAAAAGGTCTGGGAGCATTGGGCTCACACTCTGGGTACTGTTATTGTAGATACTCCTGATCAATCATTAAATGTATTGGCAAACGGTTGGCTTATGTATCAAACTTTAGCCTGCAGACTCTGGGCCAGAAGTGCAACTTATCAATCGGGAGGAGCCTTTGGGTTCCGTGATCAACTTCAGGATTCCCTGGCTTTGCTCTATGCAAGACCTGATCTGGTCCGTGAACACTTGCTTTTATGTGCTTCCCGGCAATTCTTAGAAGGCGATGTTCAGCACTGGTGGCATCCACCTACCGGAAGAGGTGTGCGAACACGTTGTTCCGACGATTATCTCTGGCTGCCTTTTGTGACTTGGAACTATGTACATACAACTGGTGATACAGGAGTTTTGGATGAACAAATCCACTTTCTGCAGGGCCGCCCTGTTAATGAAGATGAGGATTCTTATTACGATCTTCCCGGTCGTACCGAAGAAAAAGCAAGTCTCTACGAACATTGCGTCAGAGCTGTCCGGAATGGACTCAAATTCGGTGTTCATAGTCTTCCTCTAATTGGAACAGGAGATTGGAATGACGGGATGAATCTGGTTGGTGAAAAAGGTAAAGGGAAGAGTGTTTGGCTGGGATTTTTCCTGTTTGAAGTGCTCAATCGATTCTCTGAGATTGCCAGACTCCATGAAGATAAATTTTTTGCTGACAGCTGTACTAAAAGTGCTTTGGATCTGCAGAAAAATATTGAGAAAAATGGTTGGGATGGAGATTGGTACCGCAGGGCATACTTTGATGACGGTACTCCCCTGGGATCATCTGCCAGTCCTGAATGCCGTATAGATTCCATCGCTCAGAGCTGGTCAGTTCTTTCGGGAGCAGGTGATCCTGAACGATCTGTCAGGGCAATGAATTCTCTGGAAAAACATCTGGTCAATCGTAAAAATGGACTGGTTCAACTGCTCGATCCTCCTTTTGACAAGTCAGACCTTAATCCGGGCTATATCAAGGGTTATGTCCCCGGTGTCAGAGAAAATGGCGGACAATATACTCATGCTGCCATCTGGGCGATCATGGCTTTTGCCCGTTTAGGCGATGCAAAACGTGCCTGGGATCTTTTCAATATGATCAATCCCGTAAATCATTCCAGATCAAGAGAAGAGACTGCTGTTTATAAGGTAGAACCTTATGTCGTGGCCGCGGATGTTTATGCTACTCCTCCACATACCGGAAGGGGTGGATGGACTTGGTACACTGGCTCTGCTGCCTGGATGTATCGTTTGATCCTCGAATCTCTTATAGGCTTAAAACTGGAAGTTAATAAGCTTAGCTTTAAACCTTGCCTGCCAATAGATTGGGAATCTATAACTATTCATTACCGCTTCCAGGAAACTGTTTACCATATCACCATCCTCCAGATTCACGATGAAAAAGCGATAATGTCTGTATTAGTTGATGGCAAAGAACAACAGGATAAAAGAATAATTATGACTGACGATCGTAAAGAGCATTGGGTGACAGTTAAGGTTGAACTATTGACTCCTTAAATAAGACAAAGCTGCTTCCAAAATTTCATCCTTACCGGACTGAACACCTTGCTCGGTGGGATGGACAATAATATCCGGGATGACACCAATTCCGTGGAATCGGCTTCCGTCCGGATTCTTGACAAATCTTCCTGTGAACCAGGTGCTGAATTGGCCGGGTAAATCCAGATTAATTACATTACCCGTCGATCCCGATGTCGGTTCTCCCAGTATGGTTGCACATTTAAAATACTTGGCCAGGGCTAGGAAACTTTCTGATTTACTTTGACTGGATGCGTTGCACAGAAACACTGTTTTCCCTTTGATTCTCGGCTGAGCAGGATTTCTTTGACTGGTTTGTGATTTAGGTAATGGATTTTTTAGATCTGAGTCAGGATAAATAATTGCATTCAAACTGCCCATATAAGCAACTTTTATTGAATCTATGAAGTTCGGTAATAAAGTATCAAACATAAAGGGCGGATATCCCCGGAAATCAATTATAATTTTCTTTGCCTGTGCTAATTCAGGCAAGTGTTTATTGTATTCAGCCTCCCTCATATTATTAATATTCAGATAAACTATGCCATCCTCAAATACTTTTAGTGTATCCTGTGGAAAAATATATTTATATTGACTGGCATTTATAAAATCTATCTTTCTTTCTGAAATCCTACCGTCAGGCAACTTAAATGTGAAAATTGCAGTTGTATCACCTGTAATTCTAACTGCTCTGTTGAATAGTAAGTTATTGGTGGCTTGCTCAGATGCTCTGATAAAAAAAGGTTTAGCTTCCTGCATGAATTTCTTGAATTTCTTGCCATTGTAAGATAAAACCTCAGAACCAAGGGGGAGATTTGTGATGCAGGAATCTGTTTTGGTGACCATCCACTTCTTCTCAATTAACTGCACACCGAAGGGAGGAATTTTATCCGGCAAAATGGGATGTCTTATTCCGGTATGTGAGTCAAAAGTCTTTGATGACATCGCAGACAATGTATAAAATGTGTCTGTTACTGATGTGTCTCGTAAAGCTTTTGTGAGACTATATGTCAGAACCTTATTCCAATTCGTATCAGTATAATTCCAGTAAGGATAAAAATGCTGTAAAGCACTCCAATAGATAATTACCGCACTTATTCGGTTAAAAGCTGAATCAGTATTTTTTGTATCAATAGTAGTAAGTGCTTTTGTTAAATTTGACAGCTTCAAGGTATCCAATCGGGGATATGTGCGATCCTGATCTGTATAAAGAGCGAGTGGAAATGTGCAAAACAGTTTGTGGTTAAGCTGTTTCTCACACATCAAGGATAATGGCGAATCAGCAACATGAGGTGCATCGGAATGATGCACAAATTTCTGATCCTCAGCAACAGTGCGGATCACGAGAAGTTTTTTACCATCAATGGTTTCCACAAAACAATCTTTATTCCCGGCATAGTCCATATTCCTGGGAGTAGAAATTTGTGTTGGGATCTTGCCATCACTACAGCTTGAAATGAAATCATCTTTCAGTAATTGCCACTGGTTATTGATTTTTACTTCGATTTTCATAGAATCGAGCAGAATTGTACTCTTACTTTCCAGAGATTGCATCCATTT
This sequence comes from uncultured Candidatus Cloacimonadota bacterium, assembly GCA_964419225.1. Classification (GTDB taxonomy): domain Bacteria; phylum Cloacimonadota; class Cloacimonadia; order Cloacimonadales; family CAYQPF01; genus CAYQPF01. The sequence continues at coordinate 5,402 of CAYQPF010000063.1, forward strand.
TATCTCATATGCATCTGCCGGAGTCTTGATTTCAAGTTCTTTCCTGGACCATTCGGAGGTGATTACTGTATCTGATTTGCTATCAACAACACTGTCATAAGAGTCATTTATATTGCCATACATAAATACCGTACTATTGGAAGTCTTATCGATAGTTTTTACATAATAGCTCAATCTGTAAGTTGTTGAAGGTTTGGGAGAAAAAGTCTTAGTAATAAAATACAAGATTGGTAATTTGTCCTTGGGAAAGGGGAGAGATTTATTAACCCGGATCTGTTTATAACCGAGATTGAGGGTGTTAAACATTCCAATATGCTGCCAATAGGTCAGATTGTAATCTTTTATTTCCAGTGGCATCGGTATTGTTGCTTTTCTGCTCGCATTCTCTTTGTTGGAATAGAAAATCAGCCCGGCAGTAAAGGGATCAAATAGAGTATGCAAGATTGCTTTTAACTCATCTGTTGATTTAGCCTTGAGTACTTCTTCAGTTCCATAAACTGCAAATTTATCCCAATTTATCAATTGTGCCTCATCCGAAGGATGGAAGAAACGGATATAACCGTAAAGCCTGGAAAACGCCTCCAGATTCTCTACTTTCTGAGTTTCTGTGCTGCTCAAAATATTGCTAACCAAAATACTGAATATGATAATTATAATATACTTTATCTTCATAGAATCCTCCAAAATCTTAATATAAAATAAATTTTATCTGAGTCAAGCTGAAAATTAAACTTAATCTTAAAGAGCTCTCAAAAATTAGTCATTTTTAGATTACTTACTTTACTATATAACTATTTTTAATACAATATAATCCTGTTGCCATCTATGAAAATATAGCATACATTTCATAAATCCTTACAAAATCCGATTTATCTGCTATGACTACATCATATTTTTGATCACTTTTTGTAAAATGCTTCTCTCTTGCTCCTTAATTGCTTCCCTTAACAAACCCTTTACTTTTGTTTTTAAAACATAAATATGTGTTAGTGTTTCCTGTTATCTGTACTTTTCCTTTACCAAAAATATTGTTTTGATCGCTTTATTTACTCATTTTTGTACTAAATTTTAATATTTACTTAATTCCTAACCTGGACAAGTAGAATCAAAAAAGCTTATTTTAATATTGTAATTTTTTTGGAGTTAATATGTTTACCGTTTATTGATAACCGTAAGAGATAAATACCACAAGAAACAGGAACTCCCTTTTCATTTAATCCATTCCAATGTAATTGGTTCGGAGTTGAATTAAGTTTGAAAGACTTCACGATTTGTCCCTTAATGTTATACACTGTCAAAGTTCCTTTTGCCTGTGGGCCTACTTTTGCACTAATATTGAAGGTGCTCGATTCACGGAAAGGATTAGGATAAACTGAAATTATTGATAAGGTTTCGGGAATTAGTTCAAAATCTTTATTATGCAAAGGTCCATTCTGAACCAAAGCTGTAGCAAAATGTCCTCCAGCGGAGATTGCTAAATAATCATTTCTGGGAAAGATATTACCGATCCGATATCTGTCTTGTCCCCAAAAAACTACAGTTCCGTTTGATCTTAACGCTAAATTGTAACTACCACTCGCAGAAACTGCTATAAAATCGTTCCCGGTTGGAACATCACATTCACCCCAGTGATTATTACCCCAAGCCACGATGCTACCATTTGCTTTTAGTGCAATACAATGATTATAACCAGCTGAAATTGCAGTATAATCATTACCCACAGGAACATTGCACTGTCCAAATAAATTGCTACCCCAAGCACTTAGAGATCCATCTGTTTTTAACGCAAGACTATGACATTGGCCAGCTGAAATATCCCTAAAATCGTTTCCACCAGGAGCATTACATTGACCATCTTCATTTTTCCCCCAAGCTAATATAGATCCATCTGTTTTCAAAGCAAGATTATGGTAAAAACCTGCCGAAATATTCGTAAAGTCATTTCCGCCAGGAGCATTACATTCACCATAATTATTATCTCCTCCCCATGTAATAATAGATCCATCATTTTTCAAGGCAACATTATGATAACTTCCTGCTGAAATGACAGAGAAGTTGTTTCCTGCGGGGGTATTACATTGTCCACTTATACCATAACCCCATGAGACAACAGAGCCGTCTAATTTTAAAGCAAGACAATGATTTGCTCCTGAGGAAATTGAAGTAAAATCATTAGTCCTTGGTACATTAAACGTTCCATTTGACGGATCTCCCCAGTAAACTAATTCCCCATTGTTTTTAAGGGATACACTGAAATATCCTCCAGCTGCTAATTCTGAATAATCATTACCCTCAGGCACATTACATTGTCCATCATCATTGCTTCCCCATGCAACAAGCGAACCATCCGCCCTTATTGCCAAAGCGTGATTTAATCCAGCTTCGATAGCTATAAAATCATTGCCATATGGTACGCTATCTTGACTATAACCATCATGCCCCCATGCTAATATTGTACCATCAGATTTCAGTGCCAAACCACAAGAATTGAAAGTTGCAGAAATGGCTATAAAGTTATTACCTAAAGGTACATTACAAGCACCATCAATGTCCAGACCCCATGCAATTAAGGATCCATCTGATTTTAATGCAATACTATAAGGCATACCAGCTGCAACAGCAATAAAGTTGTTTCCTCCAGGAACAAGGCATTGGCCAAAATAGTTACTGCCCCAAGCAAGCAAAGTTCCATCTGATTTTAGTGCTACACTGTGTGAATATCCTGCTGATATTGCTATATAATTATTGCCTTCAGGGACATTGCATTCACCATGTTCGTTATTACCCCAGGCAACTAACGAACCATCTGATTTTAAAGCAAGACTGTGAGAAAATCCTGCTGCAATATCAATAAAATCATTTCCGGCTGGGACATTGCACTGATCGACCGAGTTCAATCCCCAAGCTGCTATAGATCCGTCTGCTTTAAGGGCAATAGTAAAATACATGCCTGCATCTATTTTTTCAATATTATTTCCCAGTACATTACCGACCATTAAGCCCCAAGTCGTTATATATCCGTTGCTTGACTGGGAGAATAAACAAACAGACATTTGTAAAAATATAAATAAATACATTATTGCTTTCTTCACTGAATCTCCTTTAAGGGTTCAAAAAATTAAATTAAACATCATTGTTAGCACTTTTTTAGTCAAGAAATTTATGTGTTAATTCGGAGGATATGTTGAGGAGGCTGAAGCCCATTAGAAATAAGGATTGTTTGTGAATAGTAATTGCCATTAGTTAAAAAACTAAACAATTGCTTAATAATCAGCATAAGTAATCAAATATTGCTTCCTTATGTGATGTCCATCAATAGGTCCGGCATTTATACCGGGTAAAAATAACATATCCCTCTCTCTCGTAGGCAACTTTCTGATTTATTAAGAAAACTCTGTTTGACATGCTTAAACTAATCTGATAATGTGAATTTAAATTGATGAGAATTTGTCCATGAAGAGATTTGCAAGAATTAGGATTAATGGCTGGATTTAATTGAACAGACATGCTCTGGAATCTCTTTGCTAATTCATTTCATTTATATTGGAGACAGTATGTTTAAAAAAGTGTATCAAATATCATTTGCCAAATATAGAACAACAGATCAGATATTGGAAATTCTCCAAAGTAAAATTGATTTGGACTGGCAAATATACTCTATCAAGATAAATAATTCTCTTAGATTCTATAATTTGGGCTCAACTCGAAGACAGCATCCTTTGCGTTTTGGAGTTGGATTCAGGATTATTGTTGAAAAAGGACAAGACGAATTTTTAGCAACTACGACTATATCAATTTTTGGTATTTTCAAAATTGTTTTTTTAGGTGTTTTATTGTATGCATTTTTTACTTCTTTGGGTGATCCGTTAACTCCACCAATCGGTCCTTTAATAATGTTACTGGTATTTAGTGTAATAATGCTGTTTTCATATTTCCAAGCAAAAAGTTTTGCAACATATTTAGATACTTTAATGCAGAATTATGAAACTTATAGTAATGTGTTTTAATAAAAAAGGCCGACTTAAAAAGTCGGCCTTTTTCTCGCTTAATCTTATCTAAAAATCGTTTGCTTTCTGTCCGGTCCGACGGAAATAATGGTTACCGGCACATGAATCAATTCTTCGATCCTTTTAATATAATTTTTAGCATTGGCAGGCAATTCATCATAAGTTCTTACACCCGTGATATCTTCTGACCAGCCGGGTAATTCTTCGTACACAGGCGTACATCTCTGAACCTGGGAAATTGTGGCTGGAAAACGTGTGATCACCTGTTCACCATCCAGATAATGGGTACAAACCTTGATAGTATCCAAACCGGAAAGAACATCTAATAAAGTTAAAGATGCCTGATTCACTCCATTCAACATCGATGAATAACCGGCAGCGACAGCATCAAACCAGCCTATTCTGCGTGGTCTGCCTGTTGTTGCACCGAATTCATTTCCTTTAATGCGGATATTATCTCCTGTTTCATCAAACAACTCTGTAGGGAAAGGACCTTCGCCAACTCGGGTAAAATAACTTTTATATACACCCACTACATTTTCTAGTTTGTGAGGTGGAAGACCTGTTCCGATAGAAATACTACCACTGATAGTATGTGAAGAAGTCACGAAAGGATATGTTCCGTAATAAATATCGAGAAGTGTACCCTGAGCACCTTCAAAAATGATCTTCTTGTCCAGATTCTCATTTAGGAAATAGGGAAGATCGATCAGATACTCCTGAAAGTACTTACCTAAATCTATTAATTCTTCTGCTAATTGTTCAATTGGTCCAATATTTATTTTCAATTCATGATATTCACTTAAATTTGCAATTCTTTCTAATAAGTAATTCTGCTCAAACATATCACAAAAGCGGATACCAACTCTGGCGATATTGTCTGCATAACAAGGTCCTATACCTCTTTTGGTCGTACCGATCTTGGTTTGCATGATCCCGGATTCTCTTCTCGTATCCAACTCCTGATGTATGGGCAAAACTAAAAAACTGCGCTGATCTACGAAAAACCTGCCTGAAAAATTGATGCCGAATTTCTTCAAACTCTCCATCTCATTCTTCAAAGACCAGGGATCTATTACTACACCACTGCCTAATATACAGGTGGTTTGGGGATATAAAATTCCTGATGGTACGAGATGAAAAACATATTTCTGATTATTGGAAATTATCGTATGACCGGCATTGCTTCCACCCTGAAAACGGATGACAATGTCCGCATCATGTGATAAGACATCCACGATCTTGGCTTTTGCTTCATCTCCAAAAATACACCCCAATACTGCTGTTGTACTCATTGCTTGTCCTCCCGCAAATATTCGCTTAGACGCATCACGCTAATGCAATATCCGGGTTTATTCTCTGTAAGAGACCTTTGATGTCAATGGAAAAGAACAATTTAGCCAAACTATCCCCAAGATTTATCAAAACTCTGCCAATCCGGTTTTTATTTTAAAGTTCCTCTTCATACCTTTCATTCCCATATTATTACCAGCAGAATGTATTTCCAGCTTATACTCCCTTCCCTTAAATAAAGGGAAGGGCTGGGGATGGGTTGTTACATAATCTTTAACAAATCTTGAAATGCTTTATTTACTGCTGTACTATGATATCTTCAGACCAATCAAGAAATTGTTTGACTAAAAAGAAATTAATCTATATTTGTTCATTAGAATAAAGAATTTAATCCCGGGAGGATATTGTGGATAAAAAAATCAGAGTACTAATAGGTAAACCTGGTCTTGATGGACATGACCGCGGTGCCAAATATATCGCCAGAGCTCTTCGTGATGCAGGTATGGAAGTTATTTATACAGGCATTCGTCAAACTCCGGAGCAAATAGTCAACGCTGCTGTACAGGAGGATGTGGATGTAGTGGGTCTCAGCCTGTTATCAGGTGCACATAATTTCCTTTTCCCTCAGGTTGCTGAATTGCTCAAAGAAAGAGGCGTGGACGATGTCCTCTTATTTGGCGGTGGGGTTATCCCGGATGATGATATCGAATTCCTCAAATCAAAGGGTTTTGCAGCTATATTTACTCCTGGAACTACTGCCGATGCCGTTATCGAATTTATCAAAGAAAGAGTAAAATAAACTTCAAAATAGTTAAAACTATGCTGGTAAGTAATAAATGGAAGTACTTTAGAATGGTGATTTGTAATCATTCATCTTGCAGTTAAGTTTTAAACTTTATTTCTCAAGCCCTTAATAATAAAAAGCCCGGTTGATAGCCGGGCTTTTTTGTGTAATAGTTTTTTTATTGAGTCAGGATATCTGTCAAAGTATCAGCTACAACATCATTAACATTGATATTGTCGTAGTAGCCATTCGAAATTTTATTAGAGATTTCGCTGAGTTTATCCTGATCCGTTTTTTCTACGTTTTGATCCATTTTGTTTAGTTTCTGAGTATAATTTTCAATCTGTGCTTTTTTTAGGATAATACTGTCTATCTCCGAATCCGGAATAATAGATTCGGCTAAATCCTGGTTAAATTGTTCAGTGAAATAATAATTTTTATCGATTTTTTTCTGAACATCCTGAAGCTTTTCCTGTCTTAATTCATCTAAATCGTCTAGTTTCTGTAGGGCGAACCGTAAAATAGATTCTGTTTCCTGAAGCTTTTTTGCCTGAGGTGATATCTGGACAGTTTCAGCATTCTGATTCTCTTGAACATCCTGTTCTTGTTTAATAGCTCTACCCTTCTTGTGAGCTATGTCACTCAAACGCTCATTGGTAACTTGTTGTCCAATTGAAGCATTATTTACTTTATCTACTACCATTTATCCCCCTGAAATGATACAAACATAAGCTTGTAAAAATGTCAAGTCATTTAAACATATTTTCTTATGCTGTTTTGTGTCATTTCGCACTTATTAATAACCTTTGCCTCAGTATATTGAGGGTTTGTAACAATCTCTTCGAAAGCGGATTTAAGTCTGTCCAAAATATGAATAGCTTTATCCAGCATATCCGGACTAGATTTGATGTTAGCCTGAGAAAGATATTTCCCCAAAAAGATATAAATAGATCTAAGATTTTGGGCGATTTCCTTACCTTTTTCAAGATCAAGAGAGTAATTTAATTCATCAACAACTTCCTGTGCTTTGTTTATGAATTTACCTTTGTTTAGATAATCTTTTTTGGCCATGTGCAATTTAGCTTTTCCCAGAAAAGTGATTGCTGCAGTAAAAAGCATGACAACTACTTTTCCACGATTAGCAGTATTGACATCAATTTGTCGATAAGCATTTAATCTGTTATCCATGTTTCACTCCTTTATGCCATAGTTGGCAAGCTGCCAATTTGTGACTTAATCCTTTCTGACATAGAATTATAATTTTGGATAGTAACCTCAAGTTTGGCATATTTTGCCTCCAACCTATTTTTGACTGTTTCCACTCTACTCAACTCCCTTTCTATCTTCTTATCTATATTCTTCATTATATCTTCGTAGTTTTTTTCCAAAACTTTAATTATTCCTGTATCATCATCCAATAAAGTATCCATTTTTTTATAATATTCCTGAGATTTACCTTCTTTTATTCTCAAAGTAGTATTATATGTACCATCTGCAGTAGTATTCATAACTAAGGCAGCACCTTTGGCATCACCGGTCATGAAAGTTAAATACTTTCCTTCTCCTGATTTGAGGGTGTACCAGGTATCATCCCCGACTTTACGATACCGACCGCTTAGAACACCGCCAACAATTGAGGATTCCACATCGTATTCACCACCCTGAGTAAGATCAGTTCCACTGAGATAAGACAAATTTGAGTTATCAGTTACACCGATTTTCGCAGCTGAGAATAATTCGACAACTTTATCCGGGTTTTTGGCCATTTCTTCTTTGAATTTGGTGACATCAAGTTCCAGTTGATTTGTGGCATTAGTAAATAGTCCAATTTGGGGTAAAAGGGTATAGGGGTCATTGCTTCCGTTGAATCCAATTGCTGTACGTCCGATAAAGGACTTTAAAGCGTCCTTGACCATGGTTACGGCGTAATTTCCCACAAGTACGCCTGACTCATCTGTAGAGGCTTCTCCGTTATTGTCAGACACTACTTTCGTGATTTCATTAATGTAATCGATGCAGGAATTGTAGGCATCAACGAAAGTCTGTACTTTGTCTGCCATATCGTCAATATCATTACTAACAGTAATGCTGGTATTACCGTCGGATTTAATTACAATGGAAGCACCGTCGATTACATCGGTCAGCAAATTTCCGCTGTTCTGAATATATGAGTCTCCGTTGGGATAGTTATCCAGTTTCACCATGGAATTCGTAGCAGCCTGAGTTTCTGAGAAAGAAGTGCCGACAAAGTTAGTCAGTCCGGAGAACGAAACATTACTGATTTTATTAGCAACACCGGTAGATTTTCCGGTTAATACCAGATGGTATGAAGTTGCAGAACCTCTACCGTCATTAATAATTGTAGCAGCAATCCCGGGATTGTCGGGGTCTGAATTTATGAGATTAGCTAAACCTTGTAAGGTAGTATTTGCTTCTACCGTAATAGGGGTGACAGCGTTTCCGGCAAAGGTATAGGAAAATGTACCGGCAGTTGTTGTAACAGGGGTTGAAGTAGAGTCAGAAAACCCTGTATGCATCATTTTAGAAGCCTGAGCCAGACCGGTATCTTGTCCGGCTTGAATATCGGGATTAAAAAGATCTAAAGCAAATTTATTATTTTTGACGACAGTACCAGCCGCGAAATTCAGGGTGATTCCCTGGGTAACATTAACAATTCCGGAAGCAGGAACACTAATGGAACCTGATTTGTTTTCCACAGTATCTGTCCAGTTTAGAACTACATCACCGGATGCAATAGTGCCACCTGTTGAGGCTTGAAAGACCAATCGTTTATTAACATTACCGGTATAGGTGCCGGAGGCTGTAACGGCAGAAGTCCCAGACCATTTTATATTTTCTACCGTATCCATAGAATTAGCGTTAAAGGATAGTAAGGTATTGTCCTGAGTGATACTTATTTTACCAGCGGTACCAGCAACACCGGAAGTAATGGCAAGTCTGTATTTGTTAGATGTAGAACCATCGTTAATAATTTCTGTAGTGGCTGTGGAACCCGCTGCTGTTATTTGGCCATCGATGAGAGTTTTTAATCCATCCATGGTAGTAGTAGCATCAACAGCGACACTTATAGTATGTCCCTGGACGTCAGTAAAGCTGAAGGTACCGGGTCCGGAAGCAATTGGAGTTGTATTTGTATCGGCCCAGCCTTTGGAACCAACTTTATGTTTTGTACTGGAAGCGACCTCCAAGTTGTAAGAACCTTCTAAAGCGGAGCTGTCCACCGTAACATCAGCTATAGAAGTATCACTGCTGGATGCTAAGCGTGAATAGAAAGAAGAGCTTTTCTTCAAAACATCGTTGGCTGTTTGAATTGCTTGAGCATAGGTATCCAAATCGCCTAATTTATCGACTTTGGTTTGCCATTCACTTCGCCATTTTGTCAGTTTGTTAGCCTGATATTTTTCAGCTTCAACGAGTTTGGCCACCATTTCATCAAATTGAATACCTGAGGCCAATCCGGAAAACTTTATTGTTCCAGAAGCCATAAATCCTCCTGATAAATTATCGGATATTTTTTCCAAAACTTAAACATCCAACTATCAACCAACTGAGGAGCAATCTGAATGCCACGGGAAAAAATAAATACAAATGTTGCCTAAAGTGTTGAAATATAAGGGAATGCAAAGGTGAATAGCGAGAATGGGAGAAAGAGGTGAGTTAAGAAAAATATTCCGGGGAAGAGAAAATATTTCTTTCATTTTTTGGGAGAATATTAAAAGTTAGAATGGACTGTATGGACAAAATGGACTTTATAGACATAATGGACGGGAGATAATAAACCCGAACTGTGCAGTAGAATCTTTACAACCTGGCTGAAGCTAATGAATTTGAAGAACTTACAATCTCACTCACCATATATTTATTATATAACTTCGTTCGATTGCAAGCCTTCACTTTTCATGATCTTCGACCCAGCTTGCGAATCTCTACTGTACAATCCGGGATAAAGAGAAGAAAGGATCGGAATGTTTCTCACTGAGTTTACTGAAATGAACGCGAAGGGGAAAAGAAAAGACCGGATAATTTCTTATCCGGTCTTCGTAGTAGAAGGTTAATTATGCTACTTAAGTAGTATCATTTTTTTGATGGAAGAGTATTTGCCAGCTTCGAGTTTATAGAAATAAACACCACTGCCGACCTTTTTAGCTTGAGAATCAAGACCGTTCCAGGCGACTGAATGACTTCCCTGTGGTTTATTTTCGTCGATAAGGGTTAGAACTTTTTGGCCTTTGATATTATAAATACTGAGATTAACTTTTTCTGCTTTAGCCAAAGAGAAGTTTATCTTTGTTGCTGGATTGAAAGGATTGGGATAATTACCTTTCAGAGTAGTGACAGGACCGTCTATGTTTGGATTATTGCCTTGGGTAACTTCAGCAAGTAAAGCTACAATTTTATCACCTGCAAGGACATCATTACTGGAAATAATCATATTTCCATCGTAATTTTGATTTGCTACAGGATTGAAGGCTAAGCGATAAGTTTTCATAGTTCCGATTGGAACAAGATAATCCATTCTCTGGTTTAAGGTTCTGGCATTGATTTCACTTACAGTGAAGCCATCAGGAGCCAGGATTTGGCCTGTTAATTCAACATTTCCAAAATTACCAATGGTAAAATCGCTGTAATAAGTAGAATCTACATAAACATTGCCAAAATCAATAGTATCAGCAGAGACTGCAATCAGAGGAGCAGGATTGGTTTGGCCGGGGGCAATGAACTGAATCATATCAATCCAGGCACAATCAGAACCCTCAGAAACCATTGAATCTTTAGCATATGTCCATTTAAATGTATGGCTGCCGGCAGTAACATCGTAACTTTCCTGAGTCCAGGCTACTTCACCTGACCATTCTCCTTTGAGAGAATTATCAATATTGAATTTTAGTTTGTCATAGTTGGGTTCTGAAGATACTTTCTTGTAGAATTTGATTTGAGTAGCAGCAGGAATATCCATTAGAACACTGATAACAGATGTTTGATTATGATTGATAGTACCGGATTTAGCTGAATATTGTCCTTCAAAAGGATCAACATCAACGATAGACCAATTGGAATTTCCGGCAAATTGCCAGGGGAAGGATGCAAATGCATTTGTTTCAAAGGATTCAACTGGTAAATTGATGGCCAGAGTTATGATCTGGTTGGACTGATAAGTGCCGGATAATAAGCAGAGTGCAAGAGGAACCTGAATTGCCTGAGGTGCATCAGCACTGATAATTACTTCATAGAGAGCATTGATAATTTGATCAACAGCGAGTTCACCCAGATCACTTTGTACAGGAGTAAGGGTAATTTGGGGACTGCTGCAATAGATGTTTAAATTTGTATTCTGAGATAAGGCATGTCCTGTATTTTGGACAGGGATGATTAAGACAGCGATTTCTCCTGATTCGAGTCTGCCGTTATTATTACCACCATCATCCTGAATCTGTAAACTGCCAAAAGTAAATGCAGGAGCGTTAATAATGATATTGCAATTGTATTCCCAGACATTTGTGGCGGACTGAAGACTGAGATGAATTGCTGCTGAATGTTGATCAGCAATATTTGCAGCAGTTGAGAAGGAGAAGATATTTTCAAGATTAATTGTACCATTGGCAGCAATATTTCCGATAGTTTCTGTACTGTCAATAATAGTAATATAGGGGTCTGTAGAAGATATTGTAGCTACAACATTTTCGGCAATAACAGAGCCGATATTTTCAAAATTGAATCCGAAGCTGAGTGAACTATTGTATGTGGGAATATCCTGATAAACAGGGCTTCCGCAAACAACATAAGCTCCTTCACTTGGGATAACCTGAATCAGAGATTGAGTAGTTATTTTATTATAACCGGAAACAGTTAATCTGACATATTGAGGAATTGTAAAAGGAGCAAAAGTTAAAGTGATAGTTCCGGTTTCATCAGTATATCCTGAAGCAATAATTTGGTTGGTTGTAGTATCGGAAAGGCAGACCAGAAGTCCTACTTCACTACCATTAACCAATAAACTGCTTTGACCGACCAATAAAGTTGTAGGATAATCAAGTACTAAGGGTTGAGGTATATCAGTTCTAAGTTGAACAGAAGCATCACCGAAGATAATCCAGGTTTTGTACATACTGATACCGTCAGCACCATATTGTTCTATCATTTTACTTGAACCGTTATAACAGATACCACCAAAAGTATTTTTTTGATCCTGGACAAGCAGATCAATCATTTCATCTTCACCAGCCATAGGAGGATTCCAGGACTGATTAATGGAAGACATATAGGCTCCGATAGCACCGTTGGGAGCACCGGTAGTCTCATTTACGGCTCGCATCCAGGCTTCAGCAAAGCAGGTTGTGCTGGTGAAATTACCATTTACACAAGCCACAGACAAAATAAAAGGAAGTTTGTTATCGTTAACTAATGCATTAACGTTTGTATTAGAATAACCCGTTGTACCCCAAGAGGTGTCAGAACCGTGTCCGCAATAACTGATAACAGAACGGCCTTCGTTCAAACCTGTGGTAACCATTCCGGCTGTACCACCATTAGTGTCATATATTTGATCTACTGAGGTATAACCGTATCCTAATAAATCAGCACGGATATTATCAATATGAACATTATCATTTTCATTATCATCTCCAGGACCTTGGGAAGAGGCAATACCCATACCTTTTTTCAACCAGGCTCCTTCAATCATATCTTTTTCATAATATAGGGTACGATTTACCTGAGTGTTAACATGATTGACGTTTTCTGCAGAAAATCTGCCGATAAAGATATCGGGGTAACTGTCAGTTCCGGCTACAAGTGCGAAAGATGGATCTGATCCACCACCGCCGGACATTAAAGTAGGAATTTGTGGAGCATCGCCGACTAATTGCACAAAGGTCAATTCGGGGTCCTGGGTATATCTGGTTTGAATATAAGTTTTTAAAACACTGGCTGTTGTACCGATAGTACTCATTTCCACTAATTCGGTCGGAATACCTTTTTGGTTTTTCCAGTTAACAAAGGGCTGGATAGCAGACAAAAAGTTAGTATGGCAAATAACCAGCATTTTGCCATGTTCATCTGTTACAGGGTATCTGTCTGTAAATTGTCTGAAATTTAAAAACTGATTCTGATATATTGTTTCAAAGTACCTGCTGTAGGAAGAAGTTCTGGTGTTTCTGATATTGATATTATCAGTACCGGTTTTGGTCATTTTTACAACCATATTGTGATAGACTCTCAGAACTTTAGTTACAGGATTGTACACGAAAGGATAGACTGTCAATGTTGTGCCTCTGAAATCTCTGAGAATAAAAGGTTCAGTTAAATCGGCAGATTTGTTGGGGTAAAAGGCATTTGTAGTGTAAGTATCTCTGAAAGAGTAGGCCACATTTTCAGGATCTACAGTTCTCAGGATAGTGCCTTTAGAGGGTGCGATCATCATTCTGTAATCTGTATAAGCAGAAGAAATCAGTTCAACTTCCATCTTGGCATCGTTTCCTATCATTACATTACGGGATATTTTTGGCAGAGCAGGATTGCCTGCATCAAACAAATTGGCTTCTTTTCCCAAGGAAAGTTCGTAATATGTTTCCCCGTTAATTCTTACGTCTTTCTTGCTGAAATAACCAATATTGTATTCAATGATTGTTTGGTTTTCACTTGAACTTTGTACATTGATTTTAAATGGCAGTGTAGCATTATCACTTAACATGACATTTTCAGCTCCCAAACTCCCAAATAAAAAAGCACTAAGCAATACTAATGATAGAAGTAGCTTTTTCATCTCTCCTCCATAATCTAATTTTCTAGTATAACTTGCAAATAGTATTCCAATATCGGGTATTTTGCACAAATAGATAGGTTGATTTTAGGTTTTAGGGGATATATTGCAAGTCTAAATGGACTGTATGGACAAAATGGACTTTATGGACTATATGGACGGTATGGACAATATGGATGTAGGAAGTTGAAACTAACTACTTTGGAAGCTTAAGTCATTTAAATCAGAATCAACTTTGAATCAAGTAAGAGTAATTGGTCATTGCTTTTAAAGACAGATCCAGATAATCGGACAGGGAAAGACCCATTGTTTCACAGTAAGCTATTTGTTCACGGTTGGCACCTGCGGCAAAATTGCGGGTTTTATATTTTTTGAGTAAGGATTTCAGTTGAATAGATGAGAGATTTTTGTCTGGTAAAAGGAGAGCTGTAGCGGTAATTAACCCGGTTACAGCATCGGCGATCCATAGGCATTTGTCTAAGAGTGTGATTATTTCTGCATTACCGGAGTGTGCCAGGATTGCAGCCAGAATATCAGCTTCCAGGTCTTCTTTATTTAATAGTTCCTGAGAGATAAAGCCGTGTTTAAGGGGAGTATCTTTGGTCATTTCATAATCCAGGTCATGGAGTATGCCGGCAATATAGAATTTTTCCTGATCCTGTGCGAAATGTAGAGCCAAGCCTTCCATCACAGCTGCAACAGCATATGAATGCCTGATCAAAGACGGATTGCTTTCCAGGTGTTGTTTCATTAAAAGTTCTGCGAGATTTTTGTTCATGTTAATCCTTAACAATTGAGCCTTTACCGCACCGTTTACAGGCCGATTTACTCATGAAGCTGTACCGGTGCTCCGTGAACATATCAGAAATCCTGTTCTTGGAAGCTTCCTGATTGATGGGGCACGTATAGGGTTGACCTTCAGCATCAAGATCATTTTCAGAGGCATTTTGGGCGGTAAGGAAATTTGTATTTTTATGTTTTAATTTATAATCCAATACAAGTAGAATAACATCAATAAATATTAAAAAGATTAGACCGCTAAAGATTGCATATGATTGGGTAAAGAAAAAGAATATAGCTGCAACAGCTAAAACAATCCCTAAAACTATTTTCATATTCATTTTATTTCTCCTTATTATAGAATAAGAGGTTATGGAAGATTGTCAATCGAAAAAAATGAGAAGGATATTTCCGGAAAATGAACAAAAGGGACTTGATGGACTACATGGACAGTATGGACGGGTGAATTGATAATTGACATTTGGTTTTAGAAAGGGGGGAGAATGTTAAAAACCTGTGAGAAATTGCCCTGCTAAAGCTAGGATTTAGCAGTTAAACCAGTTATTTCTGATTTTTTTAGGATTTGAGTCCAATAAATATTGACATAAAATGCGGGTTATGTAAAAAATGTAAAAAATATCTATTTTGGAGGATATGTGAAAAAATTTACCATTATAGCGACCATCTTAATCCTTGTTTTAGGGATTACCTTTTTGAGTGCTGAAAAACCCAAAGAAAGAATAGCAAATGAGCTTGCTTATACTGCGGACAGTCTTTTTGCTGCAAAGCAATTTGGTGAAGCACTGAAAACTTACGAACAATCTCTTGCAACTTTTAAAGAAGCCGTTACTGAAGATAATCTTTTAGTAGATGAAATGAAACAAGTTACATACAAATTATATGCATCATCTGTAAATGCTAAGGCATATGAAAGTGCGATCAAATGGGGTACAGAAGTTTTAAAAACTGATTCCCTAAATTATAAGATCATCAAGAATCTTTCCACTATTTATTTTAAAAACCTTAAAGACATTAATAATGCAGTTGCAATTATGGCAAAATGGGATGCAAAGACTCCCGGTTATGAAAATCGTCTGATTATTGCCGAATATTATGAGCAAAACAATGATTTAACAAATGCCTTAGATTGGTATAATAAAGCTTTAGCCTTAAAGACAGATGCCAAAGTTTTAGGTAAAGTTGCCAATTTCTATATTAAAACGAACCAACCGGCTCAAGCCATCAAAACATATGAAGACTATATTGCTACAATGCCTGGAGATGAAGAAGTTTTCAGTACTTACAAACAGCTTGGAGCTTTAAGCGAACTGAAACTCAAAAACCCCAAAAAAGCAATTGAGTATTATGAAAAAGCACTTAAGATCAAATTTGATAAGAATATGATGCTGAAAGTGATGAATAAAGCCTATGAAGCAACGAATTATCCCAAAACTATTGACTGTGCCTCAAAAATAATTGAACAGGATACTAAGGTAGCCTCAGCCTATTATTTTAGAGCACTTTCTTACTATAAACTGAAGAAAAACAAAGAAGCTTTAGCAGATTTCGAGAAAATCACAAAAGATGCAGACTATGGCAAAAATGCTCAGGATTATATAAAGAGTATTAAGTCAGGAAACTAATAATGAAAAAAATACTATATATCGGAATTCTTATTCTGATCGTACTTGCTGCAGGCTGCGACAACAGAAAGGATGAAAAACCGACAATTGCGATCAGTCTGTCTAATTATCAGAATGGTTTATATTTAGGTGAAGGTGATTACGAATTTTGTAATTTAAATGTTCAGTTGACGGGCAAAGCCAGCCAAATTGATAATGTTACTTTAAACATGGCATATGATGGCGATAAGCTGAGACTGAGTCCTAACGCCGGATATGAAATGGGAGATGCTTTTGCCATGCATACCAACAGTACGGGTTATGCATCTACCATGGTTTTAGGAAAAGCACTAGGCAGTCATACTATTCAAATCATAATCAAGAATTACGGAGAAGTATCAGCGACCCAAACCATAGTTGTGAAACTTCCGGAAATTGTTTCTTTGACAGCAGTACCTGATACGATTTTAGCTAACGGATCCGATATGAGTACAATAGTAGCAAAGGTATTCCCACATGAGAATAATGATACTTTTGTAAAGTTCAGAGCATCATCCGGTACTTTAGAATTTCCAGAATCTGTGGATGTACCGCTCAACACGTCAGGACAGGCAATTAATACGTTTACAACCACTTCACCCGGCTGGATTACTGTTACTGCTTATCTGACCAATTATCCTCAAGTAAGTAAAGAAGTTTCCATTATAGTTCATTAAGTCAGTTTAATTTAAAGTCACAGAGGTTTAAACCCTCTGTGACAATTTTTAGGAGCCACCATGAAAGACATTATTATTGCCGGTAATTGGAAGATGTATAAAAATCTATCAGAAACAATAGATTTCTTTACTTCTTTAGATACCAAAATCAAAGAAACCCAATTTAAAAGAATCAAAACAGTTGTATGTGTACCCTCCATTTTACTGGAAACAGCACAAAAATATAAAAGTAACTCCTTCATTGGAGCTCAGAACATTTACCAAAAAGAGGAAGGTGCCTATACCGGAGAAATATCTGCCGGTATGCTTAAATCCTTTAATATAGATTATTGTATTATTGGGCATTCAGAGAGAAGACAATATTTTTCAGAAACTGATGCAACAGTCAGAGAAAAATATCTCTTATTGAAAAAGTATGAGATCAAGCCGATTATTTGTATTGGTGAGACTTTGGAACAGAGAGAAAATGCAGAGACCCTGGCTGTGATAGACAGACAGTTATCTGGCATATTTGCTGATATCGCTTTAACAGCAGATGATTATATATCTATAGCATATGAACCTGTCTGGGCTATTGTGACAGGCAAAACAGCTACTCCTGAGATGGCTCAGGAAGTACATGCATATATCAGAAAGTGGTTAACAGACCGTTATGGGATAGAGATTGCCTCTAATATCCCTATTTTATACGGCGGAAGTGTTAAGCCAAATAATATCAAAGAATTATTGAATCAGGAAGACATAGATGGCGGTTTGATCGGGGGAGCTTCCCTGAATCCTCAAGACTTTTGGGACATGATCAATACAGCCAGGGAAATATACGAATAGGAGAATAAATGTTAGACCTTAAATTTATCCGGGAAAATGCGGAACAAGTAAAATTAGCTATACAAAATAAAAAAGAGAAAGCAGACATTGATTTGATTTTAACCTTAGATGAGAAGAAACGCAAATTACAGTTTGATTTCGATAATCTCAGAGCCCAGCAAAACAGAGTATCAAAAGAAGTTCCTATTCTGAAGAAGAACAATCAGGATACGACCAAGTTATTGGAAGAAATGCAGGAAATTGCCAAGACATTGAAGCAGCTTTCTACAGATTTGAGTGAAGTTGAAGCACAATTAGAAAATGCTATGCTTTATGTTCCCAATATCCCGCATGAGAGTGTAGTTATCGGCAGAGAGCCGGAAGATAATCCTATCATCAGAGAATGGGGCACAAAACCTGAATTCTCTTTCACACCTAAAGATCACCTGGATATCGCAGATCAGTTAAAACTTCTCGATATGCAAAGAGGAGCGAAATTAACAGGAGCAGGTTTTCCTGTATATATCAAGCAGGGTGCTTTGTTGGAAAGAGC
The DNA here is from genome assembly GCA_964419225.1 of uncultured Candidatus Cloacimonadota bacterium. Taxonomy (GTDB): domain Bacteria; phylum Cloacimonadota; class Cloacimonadia; order Cloacimonadales; family CAYQPF01; genus CAYQPF01. The sequence continues at coordinate 23,744 of CAYQPF010000063.1, forward strand.
TTTGATTCAGTTCATGCTGGATTACCATGTTTATCAGCACGGTTATGAAGAAATAATCGTACCGCATATAGTTAACAGAAAGACAATGACCGGAACAGGCCAGTTACCCAAACTGGAAAACGACATGTATCATATCACAGAGGATGATTTCTTTTTGATACCTACCGCAGAAGTGCCTGTGACCAATTATTATAATAATGAGATTTTACCTTTGGATATTATTCCGGCGAAATTCATCAGTTATACTCCCTGTTTCAGAAGAGAGGCGGGATCATATGGTAAAGATAACCGGGGTTTGCAGAGAGTGCACCAATTCAATAAAGTTGAGATGGTCAGATTTGTAAAACCTGAAGATTCTTATCAGGTTCTGGAGGAGATGGTTCAGGATGCAGAGGATATCTTAAAGGCCTTGGAATTACCCTACAGAGTAATCTCTTTATGTACAGGAGATATGAGTTTTGCTTCGGCGAAGACTTATGATCTTGAAGTATGGTCAGCGGGAACAAATAAGTATCTGGAAGTTTCTTCAGTAAGTAATTTTGAAGATTTTCAAGCTCGCAGAGCTTCTATCCGCTACAGAGATGAGAATAATAAAGTTCGTTTCGTGCATACCTTAAATGGCTCGGGTTTAGCTACACCGAGAACTTTTATCGCGATTCTGGAAAACTATCAGAATGCAGACGGAACTGTACGTGTTCCCAAAGTTTTACAACCTTATTTGAAAGGTTTGACAGTTTTGGAATAAGAGTTGCACATGATTAAAAGAAAAAGATTAGGAGTATGCATTTGCGAAAACGAATAGTATATTACAGCTTATTGCTCTTAGTTGTTACGGCTTGTTATAATTACTCGATCAAAGAGGTGAGTAATAATCTGGCAGTTGAGGAAATTAATAAACTGAAAGCTAAGAAGAATGCACATTACCAGCAGGGTAAAATACTGCCGGGTAAAGGGTTCTTTTTATCACTGTCAATGGCTGGTATCAGCACTACCCAGATCAAAGAGATAGGTGATGCTTTATCAGAAAAAATGGATTTCCGGGAAGTGGAACCCAATGATATTTTCTTTTACAGTATCGATAATAAAACCAATTCTGTGGATGAATTCAAGATCCAAACTTCCTTCGGAACTGTATATATTCTGGAACGAAATGGCGGTCAATTGAATTACAGAATGGAGCAAGGCAAAGAGTCTGATTGTAAACTTATTGTGGGAACTGTAAAAGATGACTTGATTTCATCCCTGAAAAATGAGAAACTTGACGACAAACAAATGAAGCAAATTGAAACATTCCTGGCTGAAGAGGGAAAATTTCAGACAAAATTTAAGTCCGGTGATGAATATAAGATTCTTATTAAACATAATAGCAAAACTAAAGAAAATGAAGTTATGTTTGTGAGATTTTTTGGAACAGGAGCAGGAATTCGGGAAGGCTTTTTATTCTGTAAGAACGATGAAAGAAAACTTTATTCATCTTATTCTTTCACCCCGGAAGCCGGAGCTGTATATTCTCAATTCGGGAATATGAGAGTATCTAGTCCCTTCGGAATGCGGCTTCATCCTTTCAAAGGTAAGTGGATCATGCATAATGGTGTTGATTATCAACTTCAATACGGTAGTAATGTTCTTTGTCCTAAGGATGGGTATGTCAGTTTTGCCGGATATAACTGGGATATTGGAAATTATGTAGTGGTTCGTCATGATGATGGTACACAGACTATTTACGGTCACTTAGCAAAATCTATAGTATCCCCGGGAATGTCTATTAAGCAGGGGAATCTGTTGGGTTATGTAGGAAGCTCCGGTGTTTCTACAGGACCGCATTTGCATTTTGCTATCAAAGATAATACCGGTAATTACCTTGATCCGGAGAATCTGAGTCTTACTACAAGTAATACTGCGATTCTGGGAAAGAGCAATTACAGTCAATTTTTAGTACAAATGAGAGAAATAAAAAAAATACTCTGGGATATGGGAGGAGCATAATGACAGCTGATCAATTAAAGGGTTCTATTGTTGCACTAGTTACACCCTTCAAGAATAATGAAGTAGATTATACCAATTTAGAAAATCTGATAGAATTTCATGTAGAAAATAGAACCGACGGTTTTGTGATCTTAGGTACTACTGCGGAAACACCTGCTTTGGCGAGTGATGAAAAAGAAAGCATTATTAATTTTGCGATTCATAAGATCAACAAGCGTAAACCTGTGATCGTGGGAACAGGCACCAATAATCTTCAGGCGACAATCTCTAACACGATCCGAGCTCAGAAGCTGGGTGCTGATGCAGCGTTGGTGGTTACTCCATATTATAATAAACCGACCCAGCAAGGTCTGTATGATTATTATGCAGCACTTGTAGAGCAAACTGATATTCCAATCATACTATATAATGTACCAGGCAGAACCGGAGTGAATATGAGTCCTGAGACAACATTGAAGCTGGCCAATGATTTTCCGCAAATCATTGCCACCAAAGAAGCTTCCGCCAGTATTGTGCAGGCTTCTGAGATATTGAGGGATGCTCCGGCAGGATTTGTGTTGTTATCAGGTGAAGATGCACTGAATATGCCTCTTATGGCCTGCGGAGCCAAAGGTACGATATCTGTAACGGCGAATGTGGCTCCTAAGTTGATGCACAACCTGATTCAGGCTTGTCTTGATAATGATTATGTTTTAGCTCAAAAACTTCATTTGGAGTTACTGGAACTTAATAGTATGATGTTTATTGAAACCAATCCGATTCCGGCAAAAGAAGCTTTGCATTTAATGGGTAAGATGGATGCCAAGGTACGACTTCCTTTATCACAGTTGAAGGCAGAGAATATTGCAAAGCTGAAGACTACTTTGCAAAAGTATAAATTTATATAAAAAAAAGGATAATAAAAAGCCTCAGCAATAGC
>CAYQPF010000064.1:0-26569 GCA_964419225.1 uncultured Candidatus Cloacimonadota bacterium
AGGTGCCTGTGGAGATAGGATTAAGGGGGAGATAGTTGTTAGTGAAGAGAAGAATCGGGAAAAAAGACTTTTTCGGAACATTGAATGATTCTCGATCAGTGTTAATCTGTTTGATCTGTATCATCTGCGTTCTATTAATGGTCTTTAATGCCACCCAAGGAGGAACTATGCGGGTATTCTTTGCAGCCGGAGCGAAAAGAGTCTCCCTGAAATCAGAAGGGCTGACTCTTCTTTACTACAAAAAACTGGATCTATGCTATGCCAGAAAATACTTTGTCCCCCCCAAAACTGAGCATAACATCCACATGGGAAGCATCTTCAAACATCTGGCAACAGTCTGGAAAGCTGCTCCGGTGGAATTCAAAGAATATTTCAAACAATATGCAGCTAATTACAATGCACAATACAGAGCAGATAAATATCCGCTAAATGGTTACGCCTGCTTTACGAAGAAGATGTTTGAATTATTGAAACAAAACTCGGAATTGGATCTGACAAAAATCACCTGGGAGGACGTTCTTTTTGGAGATTTCAGCATCGATATACAGGATGGAGATATAATTATTAATTATCAATTATTAATTATTAATGGGATACGAAAGACTTTAGCAGAGAATATGATAGAGGAATGCTGTCTTGAGCGGGTTGAACCCGGCTAATGGTTGTATGGCAGAAGGTTGTAGGGGCAGACAATAACATGGGCGAACACACAGGTTCGCCCCTACAAGAAAAAACCAGTCTGAAGGCTGGTTCTACATTGCGAGATACTAAGGAAAGGTTAGGAACCGTTCCGTTGTTTTGTCACGGAAGTCTGCCTGCTAAGAATAGCATCCTGCCTTTTGAATCGACGAGACGTCGATTATTCCCATTGGGCAGACGTGGGAGTCTGCCCCTACAATTCCCCTGACACCAGACGTTTTAATTGGGCAAGCTGCCCAATCTCCCAGAAAAGCACAGGATTCAGCACTCCCTTCCCTTAATAAAAGGGTAGGACGGGGATGGGTTGTTTGTTTTGCTTTCCCAATCTTCGCACGGGATGAGTTATCCTCCCCCATTGGCTCCGGCTTAAGAGGCATCTGCATAATTCAATTGGACGCCCTTTACAGGCGAGTTTATATGCTATTTATCCCGGTGGCTTCCGCCACCAATACCTTCGGTGCAATAGATGGAGATTTTGCATTATCCCGGATTATGCAGTAGAGGTTTGCAAGCTGGGTCGAAGATCGTGAAGAATGAAGATTTGCAATCGAACGAGGTTATATAATAAATATATGGTGAGTGAGATTGTAATCCCTTCAAATCTCTTTCTATAAAATCTCTACTGCCCACTGCCTACTGCCCACAGCACACTGAAATAGCTTCAGCCAGGTTGTAAAGATTCTACTGCATAGTTCGGGATTATATAGATGCCTCTTAAGTCGGTAGGATAAAATAGTGGATAATTGTTCGTGAAGAGTAGAAAACACACAAAACAAGTAGTATCAAAAATGAAACCGAACTGTGCAGACTCTACAATCCGGATTAATTTTGCATTATCAAAAAAACTAACTTGACATTTTCCACTAATGAATGGATTATAACGACATGAAAATTGTGTGACAGTTAGAATAATATTATTCGCATTCTAATAAGGAGGAGTTTTTTGGCTCAAGTGTTAAAAGTTTTAGTAGTTGATGATACAGTTTTATACAGAAAAATTCTGAAGGATGTCATTACAGAAATTGACAGTACCGAGGTAATTGGTACTGCTCCGAATGGTGATATAGCTCTCAAGAAAATTGAAATAGACAAGCCTGATCTGGTTTTGCTGGATGTAGAAATGCCTGTTAAAGACGGGTTGGAAACACTCCAGGAAATCAAGAGCAAATATCCCGAAATTGGTGTGATCATGATCAGCGGTGTCAACGAAAGACAGGCCAATATTACAATGGAAGCTCTTTCCAAAGGTGCTATTGATTTCATTCCCAAACCGTCAGGCAACGATATTACGCAAAATATAAATTCTTTAAAAACAAGTCTTATTCCTATCATAACTCTGTTTCAAACCAGAAAAGCCATCTCTTCCATTAGAGACGGTAAACCCCTGGATACTGCCTCCCGCAAATTTGAAAGACCTGCAACTCCTGAATTTGTCCGCAGAACAGAGCCCGTAAAACCTGTAGCAATACCTGTTAGTATGGCTCCTCTGCCCAGAAAGGTAGATGTCCTCGTTATCGGCGTCTCTACCGGTGGCCCAAATGCTTTGGCTAAATTCATCCCCATGCTTCCTCCTGATTTGGGTGTACCAGTTCTTCTTGTGCAGCATATGCCGGCTACTTTTACCAAATCTCTGGCAGCTCACTTGGACAACAAATCCATGATCTCTGTTTGTGAAGCCCAAAATGCGGAAATTATAGAAAAAAATAAAGTTTATATTGCTCCGGGTGGAAAACACCTGATCATAAAAAAAGAGGGTGGAAGAATAGTAACTGAAGTTTTAGACTCTGCTCCCGTTAACTCTTGTAAACCCTCTGTTGATGTTTTGTTCGACTCTGTTACTACGGTGTATCCAGGCAACATTCTCTCAGTTATTATGACCGGTATGGGCTCTGATGGCATGAATGGTGTTAAAACCCTGAAGAAAACAGGATGTTACAGCATTGCTCAATCAGAAGATTCCTGTGTGGTTTACGGTATGCCAAGAGCAATCGATGAAGCCGGATTAACTGACGAACAAGTTAACCTTGACAATTTGGCTGACAGAGTTACTTTTTTAATAAAAAATGGAATTAAATAGAAAAAATTGGAGATTTGATGTTATCTTCTAAGATTGCAATTAACCATGAAGAGTTTATTCTCCTCAGAGAGTACATTCAACAGGAGTGTGGAATCTTGGTCGGAGATGAAAAAGTTTATCTAATAGAAAGCAGACTTGCACGTCTGGTAGTCGAAACAAACTGTAACAGTTTCAAAGAATTTTATCTCAAAGCTAAAGGAGACATAACCAAAAAGTTAAGAGATAAAATAATTGATGCGATGACTACCAATGAGACCCTCTGGTTTAGAGATGTTAAGCCTTGGACAATTATCAAGGAAGTTGTTATCCCTAAATTTCTGGATGATCTGCGTAGTGGCAGAAAACAGAAAATACAGGTCTGGTCTTCAGCTGCATCAACAGGTCAGGAAGCATATTCTTTTGCCATGCTTTTAGATGAAGCTTTAACACACGAACCAAGAATTCGTAGAGAACAATTCAGCATACTGGGTACAGACATTTCGCCCAGTGCCCTTTATATGGCTATTTCAGGGAGATTCAACTCTATCGCGATGGCTCGCGGTATGTTGCCGGGATATAAAGAAAAGTATTTCAAAGATTTGAATAATGCTTTTGAATTATCAGATGAAATCAAAAAAATGGTTGTTTTCAAACAATTCAATCTACAGCATGAATTTACCAAAATCCCAACATGTGATTTAGTGTTTTGCCGTAATGTGGCTATTTACTTCTCTACTGAATTCAAAAGAGATTTGTTTAAAAAACTATACAACAAAGTAGATAAAGACGGGTATTTTTTAATTGGTTCTACCGAAAGCCTCATCGGGTATTCTGAAGATTTTGAACAACATGAATACCAAAAAGGCGTTTACTACAAACCAAAAAAATAAGGAATTTTATATGAAAATATTAACTGTTGATGATTCCCGCATGATTCGAACGATTATCATAAATACCGTTAAATCAATAGGTTTTGATACGCTTGAAGCTCCCAATGCTGACAAAGCTCTTGAACTTGTTCAAGAGAACTATCAGGAAATCAGTCTTATTCTGCTCGATTGGAATATGCCTGGTATGAATGGCTATGAATTATTGAAAATTCTTAAAGCTGATGAGCTGTATAAGCATATTCCCATTATGATGGTAACTACTGAAGGCGAAAGACGAAATGTGATTAAAGCCATCCAAAGCGGTGCAGATAATTACTTGACCAAACCCTTCACTCCTGAAGATTTATCTGTCAAAATTCTGGAATGTCTCGGCCTGGCTGCTGATATGAACATGAATTTAGAAGATAATCCTAACTTTGATTTAGAACTTTAATAGCAGGGAAAAATGTATAGAGACACTATTTTAAAAAGACTGGATCAAATTGATGATATTCCAACCATGTTGACTATCGCGATGGAAATTGATCGTCTGACCCATGACGCAAACACTTCTGCTTCCGATATTAGCAATATCATCAGACTTGACCCGGCTCTCACTGGTAAGGTTTTGAAAATAGCCAATTCAGCTATCTATGCCTCCGCCCAGAGAATAATCAGTCTCCAACAAGCTATCACTCGACTTGGATTCCCCGAAATCCGCAGAATTGCCTTATCAATAGCTTTTATCAACAGCTTTAAAAACGTGCATGTTAATTATGAACGCTTTTGGATTCATTCCATTACTACAGCCTACATTGCCGTTAATCTCCAGAAAATATCCAAGAAATTTAAAACTATTGATGAATTATTCAGTTGCGGTATTTTACATGATATTGGCGTTCTTATCCTTGATCAATACTTCCCGGATATCTATAAAAAAGTATTTGAAATCGCTGCCAATAGAAGATTTGAACTTCAGCTTGTTGAGAAAAAAGTTCTTGGTATTACTCACTCTGAAGTTGGTGCTCATTTATTAACTAAATGGAAACTTCCCGAAAATATCACAGATGTGGTCTATAATCATCATCAACCCCAACTTTCTGCTAATCACAGTCTGGCCACTAAATATATCTATCTTTCAAATTTTATCAGCAATAATCGAGGCATTGACAATGGTACAACATTCTTCCCAGAAGGTTTCTATGATGATATATGGGATGATTTGAATCTGGCCGTAGATGATATTCCTGAATTAATTGATAATGTTCTTGAAGAAGTAGAAAAAGCAAAGCAAGTTCTTAAGCTTGGAGGAAAATAATGAAAAAAGCACTTCTATTGAATTTAAAAAATAAATTCTCTTTATACAGTATTGTCGATTCCAACACCTTTGAACCAACTTTTGGCGAAATTGATAATTATACAACATATAATGTTCTGGACTATGATTTGATAGCAATGTATCAGGAAGAAATCAGTAATGAATTAGTTAAGCAAATACGACAGGATTTTCATTTTCATAACAGAAAACTTTTGGTTCTAAGCGATCATTTGGATATTATAAGTAAGAAGCAAATTCTGCAGGATGGTGCAGATTTTGTAGAATTACTACCGGAAAATGAAGACGATTTCTTGCAAATTTTAAAGAATATTGCTCTTATTTTTACCAAAAGCTCTGAGTTTAATGCCGAACCTCTGCAGGCTTTTCAGCTTTCTATTGAAGAAATTATTCAGACCATGGCTATGTTTTACAGCGAATTGGTTGAAACATATTTATCTACAACACCTTTCCACTATGGTGACGTTTCCGCGGTGATGTCGTTAGCCGGAGAGAAAAAAGGTGCGATTATGATCTCTTTCTCGGAAAATCTTGCTCGTATGCTTATTTCCTCAATTATGGCGGTACCCGAGGATGATCTTCAGGAAGAAGATATTCATGACGGAGTCGGCGAAATGATCAACATGATTGCCGGAGGTGCTAAAGCACGCTTAGGCAACAGCGATTCACATTTCTTACTATCAGCTCCTACTATTATTACAGGCAGTCAGCATCGTGTATATCAACAAAAAGATCTTCCCTGTGTTGTAATGGTCTATAAAATAGATGATTTTTATTTCTCTGTTCAGCTCTGCATGATGTCTCTCTCTGTTGTTTAAAATGATCTCCTGCTTTCTGAAGCATCTGCTTCCTGTGGCTTTTATTTTTATAAGTAGTTTAACATATACTATGGAAAATCCGGATCAGGTTTCCGGAGAGCGGAGTAATATTTATCAATCAGATGAGATCAAAAATTTGGATTTAAGTATGTATAATTTCAATAAAACCGGATCAGAGGAAAATGACTATTTTGCCAGATACAAGTTCTTGTACTTTATCCCCGGAATCTATACTGATCTTGTACGTAACTCTTTTTCCATGTATGCTAAGTATTATCTAAGTGATCTTACAACTTATCATAGTAAAGATTTTAAGCAATTTTCTATCAGTTCTTACAATTTCAATAACACAGTTTCTTCGCAGGAAGAGCTCTTTGCAAAGTATGAATTCCTGAATCTTGTCCCGGGAATTCATTCACAACTATTAAATGATTCCATAATGATGTATAATCAATACTATCTTAGTGATGTAACTTTTTTAAGATTTAGAAATTTCGGCAAATTCTCTGTCAATTTGAAAGATATGCAAAAAAAGAATACTTATATTAAATTCACCATTCCCTGGGATTTAGGTGTAGATAAAAATGAATGATTTTAAAATCTCCTCGAAATTCAAACCTACCGGGGATCAGCCTTTTGCTATTGCTGAACTGGTTGAAGGTATCAGAAATAACGATAAATACCAAACTCTGCTGGGTGTAACCGGTTCCGGTAAAACCTATACTATGGCTAATGTCATTGCTGAAATTGGCAAGCCGACTCTTGTCCTTTCCCATAATAAAACTCTTGCAGCTCAATTATACGGAGAATTTAAACAGCTTTTCCCCGATAATGCAGTTGAGTTCTTCATCAGCTATTATGATTATTATCAACCGGAAGCTTACATTCCGGGAAAAGATATTTATATTGAAAAAGACTCTGATATCAATGAACAAATTGAAAAATTACGACTACATGCCACGATGTCCCTAATGGAAAGAAATGATGTAATTGTCGTTTGCAGTGTTTCCTGTATATATGGCTTAGGCATTCCGGAAGATTACCGGGAATCACATGTACTTCTCAAAACCGGTGATATAATTGAAAGGAATAAACTTCTCGAACAATTGATCTCCATCCAATACGGCAGAAATGATATTGCTTTTCAAAGAGGTGCTATTCGGGTAAGAGGTGAAATTGTTGATATATACCCGGCCTATCTCGAACATTCTGTCCGCATCCATTTCTTTGGAGATGAAATTGAGAAGATTGAAAGGATCAATCCTATCAATAACCACATTCTGGAAGTAGTGTCTGAATATCCTATCTACCCGGCAACCCACTTTGTGACATCTCCGGATAAATTGGAAAAAGCTCTTGATTCCATTGATAAGGAAATGTTGGAACAGGTTAGATATTTCAACAGCCAGAACAGATTGATCGAAGCTCAAAGAATTGAACAAAGAACCCGCTTTGACATGGAAATGCTCAAAGAATTAGGTGTCTGCTCAGGTATTGAAAATTATACCAGACATATAACCGGTTCGCAAAAAGGTGCTCCTCCTTATTGTTTGCTTGATTATTTTCCATCAGACTTTTTAATGTTTATTGATGAATCTCATGCCAGTATTCCTCAGGTTAAAGCTATGTTCAACGGTGATTATGCCCGGAAAAAAAACCTGGTGGACTATGGTTTCCGTCTTCCCTCTGCTTTCGATAACAGACCCCTCAAATTTGATGAATTTGAAAGTAAAATAAATCAGGTTATCTTTGTATCAGCGACTCCGTCTGCTTATGAAATGGAAAAAACTTCCGGAGTCTTTGTGGAACAGGTTATCCGGCCTACCGGGTTACTTGATCCTGTAATTGAGATCAAACCTGCCGGTAATCAGGTTGATGATCTGCTCGAGCAAATCCGGCAAAGAGTGTTGAATCAGGATAAAGTTCTGGTGACAACTCTCACCAAAAGAATGGCTGAAGATTTGACTTTTTATATGTCTCAGGCAGGGATCAGAGTCAGGTATCTCCATAGTGAAATTGACACGATTCAGCGTTCCAAGATAATTCGTGATCTGCGTCTGAATGAATTTGATGTACTGGTCGGTATTAATCTTCTCAGAGAAGGTCTTGATCTTCCGGAAGTGTCTTTGGTAGCTATACTTGATGCTGACAAAGCAGGATTTCTTAGATCAACCAGATCACTGATTCAAACTTCAGGTAGAGCTGCACGTAATGTTAACGGTAAAGTTATTTTTTATGCTGAAACAATTACGGAGGCCATGCAGACAACGATAGATGAAACTAACCGTAGAAGAGAAAAACAGGTTAAATATAATACAGAAAATGGAATTACACCCCAAACAATCTATAAAACTGTGGAAGATATCATGATTTCCACTTCTGTCGCAGAAGGTTATAGTGCTTATGAACAGAAAACCGCCACAAGTGAAAAAGAAGATTTCAAAGCATATCTGGAACTTGATTCCCTGAAAAAAGTACTTGATATTCTTAAAAAAGAAATGCGGAAGGCTGCCGATAACCTCAATTTTGAAAAAGCTGCAGATCTGAGAGACAGAATCCTGGATCTTCAACAAACTATCAAAGATTTTAATACCGGAGAGTAAAATGAAAATACTTATTGCAGAAGATGGATACTTATACCGAAATGTTCTAAAATCCCTCTTACAAGACTGGGGTCATGAAAATATCTATATTGCTGAAGATGGCGAAGTTGCTTGGGATATTATTCAAAAAGAAGACATAGATCTGGCTATAATTGATTGGATTATGCCGAAACTCGAAGGAATTGACCTGATTAAAAAAATCCGCCTGATCCGCAACAAACATTACATTTATACGATCATTCTAACCTCCAAAGAAACCATTGAGGATCTCGTCGAAGGTCTGAAATCAGGTGCTGACGATTACATCACAAAACCTTTCAATAACGCAGAATTGAAGGCAAGACTCAATGTCGGAATCCGCCAGGTGGAACTCCGCTGCGAATTAACAGATAAAATTGACGAACTCGAAAGAGCTCTGAAAGAAAACGGTGTCTTGAGAGGATTATTACCTATCTGCTCAAGCTGTAAGAAAATTCGAGATGACGACGGTTATTGGGGAGAAGTGGATAACTATCTCACGAATGTTCAGGGTGCTAAACTTACTCACTCCATCTGCCCTGATTGCAAAATAAAACTGTACCCTGATCTTTTTAAGAATAAAAAGAAATGATTGAGAAAATCATCAAAAAATGAAGCACAAAAGACACATTATAATGTGTGTCATGTGTTGTTTAGGTGTTGAGGCAAAATAAAGTAGTCTATTAATATAGTTAATTAAAACATCAGGACAAACCCTGATTAATAATCTGTCGTCCTATCGGACTGGGATTGGTGTTTATTTATACCTGCAGCTAAAGCTGCAGGCTATACATCTTTTGTCCTGCGGACAATAAGAGAAGCCTGTACTTGATACATAATGAAATGCAACCATAATTTGATACTGTTCATGTTTGAGTAAGACAATATCAGAATCTATCGCCTTTAGTGGAAGTAAAAAGGGGTCCAAAAAACATTTTTAGCCTCAGTTTTCAAAATTGACAAGTTGCAATGTTAAGGGGATTTTGTCTCTTTAAGTCCGAAGGACGCAAGATGTTAGCCCGCAGCTTCAGCTGCGGGTTTGAATCATTCACTTCCCCTGTCCCGCAGGGACAAAAGATTATTGTTCTCTTAAAAAAACGTCTTTATAAGCTAAATATCGGTCATATTATCAAAACAAATACCAGAATAATACAGAATCCCTTTTTTCTAAGAAACAAGACAAAGCTGTTGGATATTAATGGAGGAAAGTTGAACAGTCTCCATAATTTTATATAGAGTCTTTAGCAAATAATCTTTGACATTTTAAACCCTCTATACCTTATTGTCACATATTTTATAAACTCGGATTGTGCAGTAGAAGTTTGCAAGCTGGGTCAAAGATCGTGAAGATTGAAGCCTTGTAATCGAACGAGGTTATATTATAAATATATGGTGAGTGAGATTGTAAGTCTTTCAAATTCACTAGCTTCAGCCAGTTTGTAAAAATTCTACTGCACAGTTCGGGTTAAACAGAGGTTTTTATGCTAAATATGCTGAACAAACTGGATTTAACAGTTTACAACTGTGATTTTATCGACATTCGCCTGGAAAAGGAAATAAAAAACGGTTTTCAAATCCGTAATGGCGAACTGGAGCAGGGCAATCAGGTTCCTTCACTTGGGGCATTTATCAGAGTACAAAACAAAGATAAATGGTATTATGCATCTACTACCAATATTGTAGATATCCCACAAATTATTCTGGATTTAATTGATTCAGCTGGTATCAAAGAGCCTCTGAAAAAATCAATGAATCTCTCAATCACTCCGGAGTCCAGGGAAATAGCAAGAGCAGAAAAAATCGTATTCCTGGAATCAAAAGACAAAATTGATCTGTTATCGTCTTTCAAACCAATATTAGACAATGAAAAACTTATAATCGATTATGCACTTATGTATAATGACCGCTATTCCCAACGCTGGTACAAAAATTCCCAAGGCAGATTTTCCTACTATGATCTTGATTTGGCAGGAATTGTAGCCTGGTTCTCTTTAAAAGAAAACAATAACATTTTTCAAACAAGTTATACCAGCACCGGACATTTCCTGTCTGATTTCCAGGATTTTTCGCAAAAGCTGGCTGAGGATCTGGAGTCTGCAAAGTTGTTTATTAATGCACCTACCATTACACCGGGTAACTATCCTGTGATCCTGAGTGAAGAAGCCGCCGGTATATTTGCTCATGAGAGTTTTGGTCACAAAAGCGAAGCAGATTTTATGCTGGATGATGAAAATCTTAAGCTGGAATGGGAGTTGGGCAAGAAAGTCAGCAGTGAAATTCTTTCGATCGTGGATGAAGGCGATGTACCCGGCACATCCGGATATGTACCTTTTGATGATGAGGGAACCGTAACCCAAAAAACCTATTTAATCAAAAATGGTGTTCTTGCCGGACGTTTACATTCTGAGAAAACTGCCCAGGTATTGCATGAGGAAACAACAGGTAATGCCAGAGCTATCAACTTCTTTTATGAACCGATCGTAAGGATGACAAACACTTATATAGAAGCGGGAGACAGTACGTTTGAAGAGTTATGCAGCACGATTGAAGATGGCTTTTATATTGAAAAGGTATCACATGGAAGTGGTCTGTCCACATTTACTCTGGCAGTCAACAGAGCATATAGAATAAAGGATGGAAAATTAGCTGAACCTGTAAAGATAAATGTCATCACAGGCAGTCTTTTCCAAACTCTTTATGATATAGACGGGTTATCAAATCAGTTGAAATTGCTTAGTTCTGTTATGGGTGGTTGCGGTAAGAATGAGCAATGGCCATTACCCGTAAGTTTTGGCGGGCCCAAAGTACGCATTAGAAAGATGATGGTATCATAGGAGGAAAGAATGATAATTGAAAAATTTACAGATGAAAATTTAATCCACAGCATAAATATTGTGAACAAAGAGATATCATCTTTCAGAACTCAAAATATCCTTAAAAAAAGTATCCGGGTGTTTTATCCTGATGGCCGCTTTGGGTTAAGTTCAGCCTTGGGAGAAGTATCAGATGCCGATTTAACCGAATCAGCAAAGAAGAATGCTGACTTCGGTTTTAAGTATCAATACGAACTGGAGAAAGATACACAAGGGACTTATAGCAGAGGAAATATCAATTTGCACAAAAGAGAATTTCTTTTATCTGAAACCGAAGAGATAGTCAAAGATCTGAAAAGTATTGCAGGCAAGAAGTTTTCCTTCTCAGATCATATCCATCTAAACAAGAGAATAGTCAGTTTGGAAAATAGCCAGGGAGTCAAACTTTCCCGCACAACTTCAACATATGATTGTGGATTGATGCTGAAACGAATCGGCAGTCCGGATCTGATTGACGGGTTTATTGGTATTTCATCTTATGAAGGAATCGATAAGGATAAGTTTTATCAGGAAGCAGATGTCATCTTAAAAGCGATAAGCTCTGATGTAATAACTCTTAATCATGATAATATGCCTATTGTCTTCTTTGGTAAAGAACTTCTAAGTCATTTTAATTCAGATGTAAACGGGAAAAGCTATTTTTTGGGTAATTCCCTTCTGGTAAACAAACTCGGAACACAGATTATGCATCCCGACATCAATATATACGATCAGCACGATGATCAGGCAAGTTTAACATACAGTCCCTTTGATCATGAAGGGATTGTCAGAAAAGAGGTATTTCCTTTGGTTGAAAATGGTATTTTCAAGAATATCTATCTGGACAAAAAAACAGCACAAAAGTACGGTAAAATTTCTACAGGTAATGGATTCAGAAGTTATGATTCAAATCCGGGTTGTTCCTCCAGAACAATAAGTCTGTCATATACACATGACTCTTTAACAGAGCTGTCAAAAGGCCAAACACTTCTTCTCGTATATCTGACAAGTGGTGGTGATACTTTACCAACCGGTGATTTTTCCTTCCCCGTACAAATTGGTTTTTATTTCAAAGATGGCAAAATCATCGGCAAGGCACCTCAACTCACTATAACCGGCAATTATCTGAAAGCACTAAACGAAGATTTTATATGTGTAGCGAAGAATGATTTTCTGCCAGAAAATTTCAATCTCCAAACCATTGTCTGTAAAAGCAAAATATCTTTAAATTGAGGTAAAAATGATAATCATCATTAACAAATATCTCAAGCCGTTGGAAGAAGTGGACAAAGAGTTGGAAAACCACAAAATCTTCCTGAAGAAATACTATGACAAGAAAGTATTTATTTGTTCCGGCAGACAAAATCCCCGCACAGGCGGATTAATTATAACCAACCTCAAGGATAAGGAAGAAGCACAAAGAATAATTGAGGAAGATCCCTTTTTTGTGGAAGGTATTGCCTCCTATGTGTTTATCGAAGTTCTTCCTACTATGTATCAGGAAGAATTCTTAAAGCTGTTATAACCTTAAAAAATATCAATCAGAGGGCAGACACAAGAATCTGCCCTTCATTTTTTCAGTTTATCCCGGATTGTGCAGTAGAGGTTTGCAAACTGGGTCGAAGATCGTGAAGAGTGAAGGTTTGCAATCGAACGAGGTTATATAATAAATATATGGTGAGTGAGATTGTAAGTCCTTCAAATTCACTAGCTTCAGCCAGATTGTAAAGATTCTACTGCACAGTTCGGGTTTATAACGGATCAAACATATTGGAATATTTGGGAACAGGCCACAATTCAGTTGCAATGATTTCTTCGGCTTCATCAATAAGTATTCTGATTTGATCCATTTCAGGTTGTAGCTGATCTGCATATTTATGAGCTAATAAAACCCAGTCTTGCTCCTGGAAGCAGGATTCGAGTAGTTTTTTGAATTTATCATTTTTGAGTTTTATTTCTGAGTAGAGTCGTTCCATATCCATTACTTCCTGGAGAATAACCGGGGATTTAAGATTCAGGTTTTGCAGATTAAGAAGAGTAGAACTCTGATTCAGAAGGGCTTTACTTATGGCTGGCAAATAGAGAGTAGAGATCATTTTAAGAGCTGTCTGGAACTCAATTTGTTTTGTCTTTGTATATGCTTCCAACTTAACTTCATACTTTGCACGGATTTCTCTTTCTGAAAGTATTTCAAAACGCGAAATTTCTTTGATAGCATTTTCTTCTACCAGATAATCTAACGCTCTGGGAGTGTTTTTAGTATTTGGCAAGCCTCTTTTCTCAGCTTCCTGTTGCCAATCTGCTGAATAATTGTTACCCTCAAAGCGGATTACCCTGGTTTCAAAGAGAATATCACGCATCACAAGCAAGAGGTTGGACTGAATATCTCCTTCCAGCTTCACTAAGCGTTGGTAAATTAGATCATATCCGTAGGCCAGATTAAAGTTCAAAATCGTAGCAGCCTCAGAGGCATTTTGAGATGCCCCCACCGCTCTAAACTCGAATTTATTACCTGTAAAAGCTATAGGAGAAGTTCTATTTCTATCCGAGATGTCTTTATTAACACTTGGTATATTCTGCAAACCCAAATTGATTTGGGCCAGGTTCATTTCTTTCTCAGGACTAATTTTCTCAATAGAATCCATAATGTGAGTAAGATAGTCACCCAAATAGACGGACATGATTGCCGGAGGAGCTTCATTAGCACCCAGACGGTGATCGTTCCCTGCATCTGCGATACTTGCTCGAAGTAATCCACCAAACTCTTTTATGCCGGCTAAAAAGGCGACGATAGTAGTCAAAAAATTAATATTATCAGCTGGAGATTTCGATGGTTCAAGATAATTATTTCCTAAATCATCTCCAACTGACCAGTTTAAATGCTTACCAGAACCATTGACAAAGGCAAAGGGTTTTTCATGGGTAAGACAAACAAGATCATGTTTTTCAGCAATACGTTTCATTATATCCATAGTTTGGAGATTATGATCAATGGCCAGATTGAGTTCTTCATAAAGAGGTGCAATTTCAAACTGATTGGGTGATACCTCGTTATGTCGGGTTTTAGAAGGAATCCCCCGACGATAGAGCTCATGGTCCAGTTCTTCCATAAAAGCCAGAACACGGCCTTTGATACTGCCGAAATAATGATCTTCCATTTGTTGACCTTTTGAAGGAGGAGCACCGAAAAGGGTTCTGTTACAATTTTTCAAATCAGGTCTTTTTTGCCAGTGTTCTTTTGCAACGAGAAAATACTCCTGCTCTAAACCGGCATAAACCTTCATTCTGTTTAGGGGATTATCTGAAATAAGATTAAATAATCTAAGACCTTTTTCATTCAAAGTATGCAATGACCTGAGCAAGGGAGTTTTTGTATCGAGAACATCTCCTGTCCAGGAGAGAAAAACAGAGGGTATAACCAAGGTTTTAGAATTATCAGCTTCGATCAGAAATGCCGGAGAACTTGGATCCCAGGCCGTATAACCCCTGGCTTCAAAGGTTGATCTTATTCCACCTGAAGGAAAAGACGAAGCATCAGGTTCAGATTGGATTAATTGGTCACCGGAAAACCTTTCTATGATTTCTCCGGTTTTTGAGTAGGTTATAAAGGCATCATGTTTTTCAGCAGTACCACCACGTAGAGGTTGAAACCAGTGGGTAAAATGAGTAGCACCATTATCCAGAGCCCATTCTTTCATAGCATGAGCAACATCATCAGCTATGTTTCTGTCCAAAGGAGTTGCATTAGTTATTGTAGAAATTAGTTTTAAATAGATTTTTTGAGGAAGTTTTTCCTGCATTACTTTCTTATTAAATGTCAATTCTCCAAAATATGTACTTATTCTTTTCATGTTAACCTCCACATTAAGCATTAGAACCAATAAATCCTAATTTCTGCCTAATGACAAGGAAAAAAATGTTGTTTTCCATGAACTTAAACATGCTGGAAATTATGAAAATGAAAATCAACTTGACAAGAGAGGTTTACAGTTAAACATAATCACTATTCACATGTGTTCGGTCTCGGAAAGAAGTTTAAATAATTTCTTTTTAAACCGTATATCAGGGGAGGTTATATGTATTTGTTGAGCAGAATTAAAAGTATTGCCAAAATTCTAACTGATCATAAATATAGAAAGAACTATAGAAGAAAGCAAAAACTTAAAACACTCTCACGGAGCAAACATTGTCTTGATCTGATATCTAAGATAAAAAATGTTTTAAGCAATAATAATGATAGTATTCCGGTTTTCATTATTTCATTTAATAATGGAGTATATGTAAAGAACATAGCTCTCCAATTCAATAAATACGACATTGTTCCCATTGTAATTGATAATTGTTCAAACAATGCAAGCACACTGACAACTCTCAAAGAATTGAGTGATTCAGGTAAAATTTCTCTCGTGCAATCAACTAAAAATTTCGGTTATCTGGTAGGGTTCTTAGATCCCATCTATGCCATTTTACCTGATATTTTTGCTTATACTGATCCTGATCTACAATTAAATCAAGACTTACCCGCAGATTTTTTACTTAGGTTGGCAGATTTAACAAAATTGTATCATGTATATAAAGCGGGTTTCGCTCTTAATCTCCTGGAAAAGGAAAGAATAACTGCATCAACCATCAAGCGTACTTTTTCCTATCCCATTTTTCTGGAGCGAAATTTTACAGTCAGAGAGTGGGAAACTCAGTATTGGACGAAACAGCTTGCTCATCCAGAATTGGAAGTATGGTCTGCTATCATAGACACAACTTTTGCTGTATATAACAAAAAGAATTTTCTCGGTAATTTTTACGATGCTGTGCGGGTTGGGGGAAATTACAGTGCAATTCATTTACCCTGGTTTCCAGATTTAGATCTCTTTTCAGATAAAGATCGGCATGCTTATAGTAAAGGAAATGTTTCGAGTACTTGGGTTAAATAGATATGAAACTATCAATAATTGTAATGAGTTTTAATTCCGAAAAGTATGTGGGAAAATGTTTAGATCACATTTTTTCTCAAACTGGTGATCATACTTATGAAGTACTCATTGGGGATGATCATTCTACTGATAATACCTTGGAGATTTTAAATAAATATAAAGCTTCCTATCCTGATAAGATCAAGATTATTGCCAATCCTGAGAATCTTAAGGTAATGAAAAATTACCATAATTTACTTCAACAATGTACAGGTGAATACATAGCACACTGTGATTCAGACGATTGGTGGCATGATCCGGAAAAATGTAAAAAACAAATCCAAATGCTGGATACTCATCCTGAATGGGCATTTATTTACACTGATTGTGATATATATAATGAGGTAACAGGACAAACAGAAAAATCATTGTACCAAAAAAGTTTAGAAAAATATAAAAATGTTTATTTCGACAATTCTTTTACCGAAAACCGCGTTTTGGCTGTCAGTCTTATGTTCAGAAGAGATGATATCTTAAAATATATCAAATTCTCAGAATATATCGATTATGGGATAAAATGTCAGGATTATCCTCTCACTTTAGAGTTGTTAAAACACAAAGCTTGTGGGTTTTTGAATGAGTCCACTGCTACATACAGGATCCACAACATTTCCCTAAGTAATCATTCAGAGAATAATAAACTCATTTATTTATACGAAGCATATGAGGTACAGGAATTTATAATAAAAAAATATTTTCAGAATTCCAAATACTTTTACCGTAAATTATTCAAATTCTACTATACTTACTCTGTTTCCAGTAAAGGAAGTAAACAGTACTATCACAAATTATTCAAGCAGATAAGCAATAATTGTGGTGATGATTTTGTAGGATGTTCTTACAAATTGTTACCCTTCTTTTTAAAATATCTGGTTATAAGAAAACTCTTAGCGATATTCAGGAAAATATTCCGTTCTATCATTAAAGCATTTAAATAAAAAAGACAAATGGAGGAATTATGGAAAATCAGGCATCCTTAATAATTTTAGCTGCCGTTTTAGGTGTTTTTGCTATGATCATGACCATTTTGATCATATTTCTACTCAAAAATACCAAAGGCAAAGGAGAACCTCAATCAATTACCAACCCCCGCAGAGAGAATGTCAAAGACGAAGAAGTTCTCTGTCCATGCTGCAAAAAAGTTATGTTCCAAGGTTATACTCTGTCACCCAGAGGATTATACTTCTATTCCAGAGATACAAAACCTACCATGTTCAAATTGGCCTATAGTAATTTCATGCTGAAGAATACAATGGACTGGAGTTTTCGGATGAAACCGAGAGAAAATATGGCTTGGAGATGCCCGGAATGTAATGTGGTAACGATAGATCACAATCAATTCATTAATCAATGAGATCTTTCCAAAAGGTGTCAGGGATCAGGTGTCAGTAGAAAAAAAGGCAGGAAAACCTGCCTTATCTGGAAATACCTCTGTGAGAATTTCTCACAAACTCTATAAATTCCTGTTGCTCAGGGCATAAATCAGGCAATTTCTCTGCTTCTGCTAAAGCCTGGGATACGTTTAGTGCAGGGTTATAAAAGATCTTATAGATTCTGCGAATTGCTTCAATAGTTTGTGAAGAAAATCCCTTTCTGGATAAACCTACACTATTCAAGCCGACAACCTCATACTTTGCACCCTGTCCTCTGGTAAAAGGAGGAACATCTTTCTTTACAGCGGAAGCACCACCGACAAAGGAATAGCGTCCGATTTGCACAAACTGATGGATGGCTGTGAGACCGCCGATAGTAACAAAATCGGCTACTAAAACATGACCAGCCATATTCACGGCATTGGCAATTATGGAGTTATTTCCAATTTGGCAATTATGAGCTACATGAGCATAAGCCATGATCAGATTATTGTTACCAATTCTGGTGGGATCACCCATTATTGCAGACAAATTGATGGTAGCATATTCTCTGATAGTGTTATTATCGCCAATAATCACTTCTGTTGGCTCTCCTTTGTATTTCAAGTCCTGAGGAGCTGTTCCAATAGCAGCAAAGGAGAATATGTTATTATTCTTGCCAATAGTAGTATGGCCATCAATGACAACATGGGAAACTAATTTAGTGTTATCTCCGAGTTTAACATTAGGGCCTACCAGACAATATGGGCCTATTTCAATATTATCGCCCAGCTGAGCATTTTCATCAATAATAGCTGTAGGATGGATCTTATTCATCATTACCTCATTTTTTTACAACTTTGGCCAGGAAATCACCTTCGCATACTTTTTCATCGCCGACATAAGCATTCCCGTGCATTTTAGCCAAAGAAGCTTTCATGTTGACGGCAGTGAGTTCAAAGCGGAGTACATCACCAGGTTCCACAGGTTTACGGAATTTAACATTATCTATTGAGGCAAAATATGCCACATAGTTTTGGGGGTCATCATATGTATTAAGGAGCATTATTCCGCCAACCTGGGCCATAGCTTCGACGATAAGAACGCCCGGCATAACAGGATGTCCGGGGAAATGTCCCTGGAAGAAAGGCTCGTTAATTGTTACATTCTTGATCCCGATAATTTTCTCACCAGGTACAAATTCCACGATCTTGTCCACCAGCAGGAAAGGATAGCGGTGCGGGAGAATTCTCTGAATTGCATTGATATCAAAGACAACATCATTTATTGCTTTCTTTTGATACATTTTCTTCAGAATATTTTTCTTATGAATTTGTTTTAATTTTCTGACAAGAGCCACATTAGTTTTATGACCTGATCTGGCAGCAAGGATATGGCCTTTGATCGGCACTCCCAGCAGAGCAATGTCTCCTACGAGATCAAGCACTTTGTGGCGGACGAATTCATTATAATATCTTAATTCTGTTCCGTTCAACAACCCCATTTCATTGAAAGTTACGTCACCTTCAAAGCCGAAAAGAGTTTTCAACTTGAGTAATTCCTCATCCTTCATCTCTGGTTCAGCGATAACCAGGGCATTAGTAAGAGATCCGCCTTTGATTAATCCTGCTTCTTTTAAATAGAGTATTTCATGCAGGAAACAGAAGGTTCTGGCTGAGGCAAAATCATTCTCAAACACGGAAAGAGAAGGTAACCAGGTATATTGAGTACTTAAATGTGGATGCTTATAATCCACCATAAAAGTTATTTTCAATTCATTGGAGGGAACGATCACGATATCAACATTATCTTCAGGAGCAGAAAAGCTGATAGGCTCTGATAACTCAAAATATTCTCTTTCATATTCCTGTTCCTGGATCCCGGCTTCTTTCAATAATTTGAGAAAAACAATGGAGCTTCCGTCAGCAACAGGAACTTCGGGTCCGTCGATCTCTACTCTGATATTATCAATACTCAAGCCTTTAATCGCGGCAAGTAAATGCTCGATTGTAGCGACTTGGGCATTTTTAATCCCCAGGGTTGTTCCTCTGGAAATATCAATCACATAATCGATATCTGCCGGAATTTCAGGATGACCATCTAAATCTGTTCTTACAAAAATTATTCCGTCATTTTTATCATTAGGTTTAAAAGTAACAGTTGAGATTTCACCCGTGTGTAAACCTATTCCGGTATAACTTCTGGATGATTTTATGGTGTTTTTATATTCTTTCATTGATTCTTCTCTTTCATAATTTTATGGTAATATCTTGTCATTTCAGGTAATTCTTTTAAACATGCTGAAATTCTCTTTTGTAACATGGCACTGACTGCCGGTGAGCCAAATAATTTTTCGTTAGGCTTGGTATCAGAGGCAACACCTGATTGAGCTCCGACCATTACCCCGTCTCCGATCGTAATATGTCCTGCAGCACCAACCTGACCACCCATATAAACAACATTTCCGACGGTTGTTGAGCCGGCTAAACCAACCTGAGCACAGAAGATGGAATGCTGACCAAGCTTACAGTTATGACCGATCTGAACAAGGTTGTCGATCTTTGAGCCTTTACCGACGATAGTAGAGCCCAAAGTTGCTCTGTCCACGCAGGAATTTGCTCCAATTTCCACTTCATCCTCAATTATGACATTACCAACCTGAGGTATCTTGTTCTGTTTGTTCTCATGGTATAAATAACCAAAACCATCTGCCCCGATAACTACACCTGAATGTAAGATAACATCATTGCCGATTCGACAATCATCATAAATGGTGACTCTGGGATAGAAATGACAATCGTTGCCAATAGTGCAGTTTTCTTTGATGACACAACCTGCTTCGATTCGACTATTGTTCCCGATTACAACATTTTCTTCAATTACCACATGATCTCCGATGCTGACATTCTTGCCAATAACAGCTGATGCCGGGATTACAGCAGTAGAAGCAATTACCACAGGACGGGCATTGTTTTCTACGATCAGCCAGTTGTTGATCAAAACCATGTAATACAGATAGGGTTTATCGCATTTAAATAAATTAGTTTCGGGTAAAAGATCCGGATCAAAATCCGTAGGCACAAAAACCAGCCCGGCTTGAGTCTTCTTTAATTCTTCCAGAAACTTAGGATTTTCATAAAAACATACTGAATCAGGTAAAGCTTCAGACAACTCTGAAACGTTGGTATATTTAACTTCTTTCCGCTTCAGGTATGTTCCCGGAATATAAGAGAAAAAAGTTTCCGGATTTATAGGCATCTTGAACTTTTTCATAATTATTCGTTCTTATTCATTTCCAATACTACTCTGTCAGTAATATCTAAAGAAGGTTTGGCATATAGTAAGCCACTATTATTGGAATCCAGGATCATTAAATAATTGTCTTCTACAGCTATTTTCTCAATAACTTTTTTCAACTTCTTCATAATTGGTTCCAGAAGTTCCTGATTTCTTTGCATTGCTCTGCCGTTTTCGCCGAAAACACTTTCCACGAATTGTTGTCTTTCAGTTTTTTTGGCTTCGATCTTGGTCTGGGCATCTTTCTTACCAGCTTCAGTTAAAGTAAGCTTACGGCTGTCAAACTCGGATTGTAATCTTTGGATTTCTACATCCATATCATCAACTTGTTTCTTCCAATTATCTCTGTCAGTAACAAACAATTTTTGTGCTTCCTGAGTATCTTTACAACTGCTCATGATTTTCTCAGTATCAATGTAAGCAAACTTTATTGTTTCAGAAAATAAGGCAGTCAAGCTGATCATCGTGATTAGGGCCAGTAATAAGTATTTTTTCATATGTCCTCCGAATCTGTTCTACAGAACAGTTTTTTACTAATTTAATATCTTACCATAAATTTGATTCAAAAGAAGAAAGTCAACTTAAAAATTAAATTATGGTTGACAGGCAGAGGATATTTTAAGAAATATCCTATTGTCGGGATGTAGCGCAGTCCGGTAGCGCGCTCGGTTCGGGACCGAGAGGTCGCCAGTTCAAATCTAGTCATCCCGACCATTTTCTTTTTATGGTTCAATACTTATTCCAATCCCCAAAGGTGTAATAGCCACAAAAAGCACAAAAGACACAAAAATAGGATCAGACTAATTGTTTTAATTGCCGAAAATTATATGGAGTACAAAAACCAGGCAAAAATCAACTTTGAGATTTACGACTTGAGGTTTTAGGTAGATTTTATAATTGTTTGTTTTTCTTAACTTGACTTTTATATGGGTTGCTTGAATGTTTACACAAGTTTGATTTAGAAGGTTATAAATATGGCAAAAAATACTGATTCTCAGATAAGACAGGAGATTTACTCCTATTTTAAACAAAGTCAAAATATTATCTTCGCCACCTGTGATAAAGGGCAACCCAAAGTCAGACCAATGGTCTTGTTCTATGTGGACTTCAAGTTTTGGCTGGTTACCTATAGAAATGACGCAAAGGTGTTCCAGATTGAGAAGAATTCCAAGATGGAAATCTGTTATCTATTGCAGGAAGATGGCCAGAATGGTTATATCAGAGCGACAGGTGATGTCAAAATCATCAACGATTTAGACTTGAAAAGCAGGGCCACAGAATTTTGTTATTTTTTTGACACCATGTTTGAAGGTGCATCTGATCCGGATTTTTGTCTCATGGAACTCGATTTTTCTTCTCTGGAATTCATGAGACCAGGAGAAACCTATACTCAGTCCATCAATATGTAAACTAAAAGAATTAATCCTCACAATTATTTTTAGACAACTGACGGTGAATCCACTCAAGATAGATTGGGAGAAAATAAATCTATTACAGGGCAGTTTAAGAGCCTTAGATTTTGAGTCTGAGTAAAATGAGGGGAGATTTGAGTTTTGAAATAATCAAAGAGTGGTTTTCATACCGGACTCAAGTATTCTACATGTCGTTTTATTAAAATTACTAATATACCTTGACAGTTTTTATAGTTATAAATATAATAATACCGTATTCATGCAAAAATTGTTAGATTGTGGATTACTAAAAATATTTGTGGAGGTATGATTATTATGACAGATTTGGGTAATTACAAAAGTAATGTTTTTGAGAAACTTCTGAAAACTAATGAATATGGAAGTGAATTTTGGTTTGGCAGGGAATTGGCAGAAGCTTTAGAATACACTCAGTGGCGTAATTTCATTAACGTTATAAACAAAGCCAAGGATGCCTGCAAACACAGTAATATCAATACTTCTGATCATTTTGCTGATATCAGCAAAATGATAGCTTTACCAAAAGGTGCAGAACGAGAAATTGATGATATTATGCTTCCAGATATGCCTGCTATTTAATAGTACAAAATGCTGATCCAAGTAAAGAAATTGTAGCCTTAGGACAAACATATTTCGCATTAAAGACCAGAGAACGGGAGTTGGATGAGGAATTCAGACAATTATCAGAGGACAAAAAGCGAGTAGCCATAAGAAAAGAATTGTTGGAGCATAACAAATTATTGGCTGAAGCAGCAAAAGAAGCCGGAGTAAAAGATGCCAAAGATTATGCTATATTCCAGAATCATGGCTATAGAGGGTTGTATGGAGGCATGTCTGCCAATGAAATACATGCCAATAAAAAACTCAGGAAA
This sequence comes from uncultured Candidatus Cloacimonadota bacterium, assembly GCA_964419225.1. GTDB lineage: Bacteria > Cloacimonadota > Cloacimonadia > Cloacimonadales > CAYQPF01 > CAYQPF01. Next base: position 23,173 of record CAYQPF010000064.1, read on the forward strand.
AGTCAGAAAATCCTTGATTATATGGGTAGTACCGAGTTGGCTGCTAATTTGTTCAGATCAACACAAACAGAAGATAAACTTCGACGGGAACATGTAAGAGGAATTGATCAAGCTAACAAAACGCATTTTGAAGTAGGCAAAAAAGTTCGGCAAACTATCAAAGAGTTAGGCGGAACAATGCCGGAAGATCTACCTACTCCGGAAAAATCCATCAAACAAATCGAGAAGAAGAATTTTAATCTTATAGAAAATGAGGAAGAGTAACACTTAAATAAATGAGTCTGCCCCCTACATACATTTGTCATCCATAGCAAAATCGGGTTTAAGTTGACAAATATTTTCTTATTTAACTTCTGGAATAAATAAAAAAGAATATTGATAAAAGCAGAGGTTAAAATGAATTTAGAATATAGCATGAAATTGATCAAAAAGGGAGTGGAAGAGATCATTCCTGAAGACGAATTAGTAAAAAAACTGCTCAAATCAGATAAGACCGGGAAACCCCTCAGAATTAAATATGGAATCGACCCCACAGGATCTGATGTGCATATCGGACATTTGGTACCGATCAGAAAGATGCGGGAGTTTCAGGATCTGGGACATACCGGGGTAATTATTATTGGTGACTTTACAGCCCAAATCGGTGATCCCACAGGCAGAGACGATTCACGGCCTCCTTTGACAGGCGAGATGGTGAAAAAGAATGCCGAGAAATATATGGATCAGTTATACACCATCCTGGACAGAGAGAAGACTGAAGTTCGCTGGCAGACAGAATGGTTTGGCGGAATGACCATGATAGATGTTTTGAAGTTATTATCTAAATTCACTCTGGCTCAATTCATGGCCCATGATACTTTCAAGAGAAGATACGAAGCAGGACTGCCCTTGGCAATGCACGAAATCATGTATCCGCTGTTACAGGGATATGACTCTGTAGCTATCAACTCTGATATAGAACTCGGGGCAACAGAACAGAAGTTTAATATTCTGGTCGGACGGGATATGCAAAGATACTATAACATGGAGCAGCAGATTGCCATCCTCTCACCTATTCTTTTAGGTACCGACGGAGTCAATAAAATGGGAAAAAGCATGAACAACTATATCGCTGTTTTTGATACTCCCACAGATAAATACGGGAAAGTTATGTCTATTCCCGATAACAGCATTATCAATTATTTCAATTACGCGACCAAGGTTGACCCGGATGAAATTGAGTCCTTGAAGAAACAGCTGGAAAGCGATACTATTAATCCGAAGATCATCAAACAAAGACTTGCCAGAGAGATAGTCTCGCTTTATCATGGAGCAGAGGCAGGTCAACAGGCCGAAGAAGAATTCAACAGGATCTTCTCTGACAAGAATATTCCCACTGACATTGAGGAATATACGATAACCGAAGACAAGATTTGGATCGTGAAATTGCTGACAGATGCCGGATTATGCAAATCCAGCGGAGAAGCCAGAAGGATGATCGAGCAGAATGCTGTGACGATTGACAATGAAAAAATCACAGACGTTAATACAGAACTCACTATAACAGAGGAAAGGATAATTAAAGTTGGGAAAAGAAGATTCCTGAAGGTCAAGAAGTAGTGGGCAGTAGTCAGTAGGCAGTGTTCAGCAGGTAGGACAAACCCATCCTCTGATCCTTCCCTTGAAAAGGGAAGGACGCACTGAGAACTTGGCTTCTGGAGATTGGGCAGCTTGCCCAATTAAAAAGCTTAGGGAACGGTTCCCAACCGTTCAGCGTGTTTTCTGTAGAACCAGTCTTCAGACTGTTTCATTCACAAGTCCTTGCCCTTTTTAAGGGAAAGGATTTAGGATAGGGTTGGTAGAATAGTAGTCAGTAGGCAGTGGTCAGCGGTAAGGACAACCCATCCCCGTCCTTTCCCTTTTATTAGGGGAAGGGGGGAAAAAGAAGTTGTTAGGTATTAGGTGTTAGTGTAGGAGAAAAGATATGGAATTTTTAATAAAACTAATGATTCAGTTACCGCCATTACTCATGGCTTTAACTTTTCATGAATTTTCGCATGGTTATATTGCCTATAAATTGGGAGATGATACAGCCAAGCGGCAGGGCAGGCTGACGCTTAATCCGATAGCTCATTTGGATATAATTGGAGCTATAATGCTTTTTATTGCTAATATCGGCTGGGCTAAACCAGTACCAATCAACCCTTATAATTTCAAGGATTTCAAAAGAGGTACAGCTTTAACTGCAGCAGCGGGACCGGCAGCCAATGCAATAATTGCTATTATCTTTGCTGTAATCTATAATATGATCTTCAAATATGCTCCGAATGAGATGTATATGAACAGTCAATGGTATGCTTTTGCCGAAATCTTTGTTAAATATACCATATTTATCAACTTGGCTTTAGGTATTTTCAATCTGATACCAATTCCTCCTATGGACGGTTCCAAGATCCTGGGTGGTTTTCTTTCTGATAATGCCTATTTCAAATACACAGCAAAAGAAAAAGAAGGCGTTGGGATATTGATGCTGCTTTTCATGGTATCTTTCGTTTTCAATTTGAATATCATCGGCTGGATTATAATGCCACCGTTGAATTTTTTGATGAAGTTAATGATCGGATCGAGCTTTTAAAACAGTGGGCAGTATGCAGTAGGCAGTGGTCAGGGTAAGGAAAACCCATCTCCGGCCACTCTCATGCGAAGAGATAGTAGTTTTTAAAATAATACAGTAGAGGTAAATATGAAATCAGTAAGAGTGATTTTAGGAAGTAAGTCTGATATGGAAAAAGGACAACAGATCAAAGAATATCTGGAAATGTTTGGTATTGAGTATGATTTTTATGTCTCATCAGCTCACCGGAATCCTGAACAGACTATGCTTCTGGCAAAGAATGCGGAAGCAGAAGGGATAAAAGTTATTATAGCTGCAGCGGGAATGGCTGCTCATTTACCTGGAGTGATCGCCTCTCACACGATTTTACCCGTGATTGGTGTTCCGTTAAAAGGAAGCAGTTTAAGTGGTGCAGATGCTTTGTACGCAATCGTTCAGATGCCGACAGGAGTACCTGTGGCGACCGTAGCCATAGACGGATCCAAAAACGCAGCAATCCTGGCAGCACAGATTCTTGCATTGAGTGATCAGAATGTGAAAACGAAACTGGCAGATTTTAAGGCAGGGCTTGCGGGATAGAATTTTTTTGAGTTGAAAGTTGAGAGTTGACAATTGACAATTGACAATTAGGGAAGAGAGCAGCCGAGAGTCATGAGTCATGAGTCGTGAGTCGTGAGTAGTGAGTCGTGAGTTGTGAGTCGTGAGTCGTGAGTCGTGAGTCGTGAGTCGTCAGTAGTGAGGCATGCGTCGGGAGTTGCGGGTTACAGGGAGTTTTCACGGAGACCGATGTAAGCTGATTTGATA
>CAYQPF010000065.1:0-26358 GCA_964419225.1 uncultured Candidatus Cloacimonadota bacterium
TTACCCCTATTAATAAAGCTATCTTCCAGTAGAAAAAGTCTTCCTGATAAAAAAGAGCTGCATCGAATCTATGATCATATATATACTGCTGGTTTACATCAGAAGTTTCAATTTTATTGATAACCGGAGTCAGTCCATAAGCTTCCATTTCATTAATCAAGATTTGGGTAAGTTTTTCCATTCCTATTGAAGTATTTAATCTAACAGTTTTCTTTATTTTGTAATCTTTATCACCTTCTTTAAATCCATCAATATAAGCTTTAGCAGTCTGCTTCATCAGTTTGAGAGCTTTTTCTTCAGGATAGCGAATCAAAAACTCAGCCATTTTAATCTCATTATCTGAGATATATTCACCATAACAGAACAAATATCTCAGGTCACGTAAATCTTCAGTTTGAATGATCTCTTTATAGAAAGAAAAACGGGGATCATAGAGTTCCAGAGTTGCCAAATCTTTCAACAAAGGGTCATTTCTGCGACTTATCTCTGTCATTATTGCTAAAAAGTCAGTATAAATGAAACCCTTGGCAGCATATAGATCATATAATTCCAGGAATTTTTCTACATTCATAGACATAAAAAACACTTTATGCTGGTAGGCAAATTTGATGAACTGACGATATTGAATATAAAAGAAGGAAAATAATTGTCCTGTTTTATCTCCAAATTTTTCTACACAATATGTAGGATTTGCTAAACTTGTAGGATAGTTTTCAGGCAGCAATTCCTGGTAGAAACTATAATTTTCTTCCTTTAACTCTGCAAAGGTTTTACCCTTAAAATAATTTTGATCAGCATTTTTCTCCAGTTCGCTGGTCTTGAGGATCAAATCAGCTATTTTCCAGAAAAAATCATCATACACACAGCTACTGTCCTGTAGTTTGTTTTTGATATCAGCAATTCGAGACAACAATATTGGATAGTTTTCCCGTGCTTTGTTATTATACTCTGCATAAAAATCATTTTGAAAATACATAAATTCTCTCCCAAAATGATACTTCAATTTTGAAATTCATTTTATTCATCTTTCTTTTTTTCTTCTTTTTTAGGTTTCTGATATTTACCATTTTCCAGAATAACTAATCTCTGCCTAACCAAGCTATCTGCAATTACTTTGGCAAAATATCTGGGAGACTGGAAATGGCAATCATCCGGGAAACTCTTTTTCATTTCCGGAGTCGGAGTCGAATCCACTATTTCGGTAATATTCTCCAGAGAGAAAGCATTCTCCCCCATTTTATCCAAAACTTTTTTTTCTATTGGTCTCATTAATTTTCCTTTTTCTCTACTGACACCCGGCACCTGACACCTGTCCTCGGGGGTGAGTTATTCTCTCCACTGCCCTTTGCCAACTGCCCATTTCTCTCTTCCCCCCTTCCCTTAACCAAAGGGAAGGGACGGGGATGGGTTGTCAGCCTAATACCTAACACCTAAAGCCTAGCACCTTCTCTCCTAACCCTATCCTAAATCCTTTCCCTTAATAAGGGCAAGGACTTACCAATTGAACCAGTCTGAAGACAGGTTCTACATCACAAGAAACACCCGGAACAGTTGGGAACCGTTCCCTACAACTGACACCTAGTACCTGACACCTGCCTACTTCTCTTAACCCTATCCTAAATCCTTTCCCTTAAAAAGGACAAGGACTTTCCATTGAACCAGTCTAAAAACAGGTTCTACAAGAAACATACGGAACGGTTAGGAACCGTTCCCTACTGGCACCTGACACCTGACACCTGACGACTATTCAAACGGTTTATTCAATTCTTCAGTTCCGGGAACAACGAATCTTCCGTTTCTGATAATATCTTTTCTTTCGCCTGTTGGAGTAACAACAGTGATGTTGCCTATTTCTTCATAAGGAAGGGTAATGTCGGTATGACACTGAGTATAGGCATCGTTGATATTGGTTTTTCTGAGAATTGATCTTTCATTATCACGTGACATGATCTGCTTCTTATTGGGGTTATAAACCACTGTATCTTCTTCCCAGGAATAGCATGTATCACCAATAGCAAAGTGAGGTCCCATTTTTTCGATGATCAGAACAGGCAGTAATGGAAGTATGTCAAATTTCTTGGCGACAACATATGCCAGAGTATTTGTCCCAATGGCAAACTCGCCGATAGGCAAAGTTTTATGAGGGAAGATCAGATTCTCCTCAATATATTTTTTATTTTCAATTTCTGTATCGAAATTTGAACAGTTGTAGTCGCAGATGTTCCCGTCTTTGAAATCCAATTTTAGATTGAGATATTTTAAGCTTCCCAGGTATGTATCAGAGATAAACAAAGTACCGTTTGTGCCCTTTAACTGGGGAGAGGTGAATACTTCTCCTACAGGGATATTAACAGTGGCTCCGCAATTGCAGAAATTGGTTTCTTTAGCAGGATTCTTCAAAGGTTGGATCTTGATTTGCAAATCTGTGATATTATTACCCTGACCTTTAATTTCAACATAATCAGCTTCATCCAGGATATCAATGATCTTCTGCTGAATTACCAAATAATTATCGTGATCCAGTAAGTTAATTTCCATGGTGGCATCAAAGATGTCTTCGAATTTATCTCCGATTTCGGGAACAGGGAAGCCTATTATGCAGAAGCTGGTTTCATTTCTGTTGTAAACCTCATAGAACATTTGAGTACTCTTGTTGCCTGTATCTTTCTTAAGTTTTAGTTGTGCTTCAGAAAGTTTTAAACATTCTTTCTTTGCTTCAGGGTCAAAAGGCTGAGTTCCGAACATATCATAGTATATGGATCCCGACATACCGGAAATGGTCTCTCTATTTCTTTGAATAGACTCGCCGTATTCTTTGAGATAAGATTGGCAATATTCGGCATCGTAATAGAGTGCCAGATCAAAACGGTGATCGTAAGGGTATTGCTTGTTCATGTCAGATGTCTGCATCCTGTCGATAACAGGTTTTAATCCATATGCTTCCATTTCCTGCATAAGAATCTGGGTAAGTTTTTCCATTCCAATCGTAGTTACTAAACCCACGACTTTCTTTTTCTGATAATCTTTCCCCGATTCTACAAAACTTGAGATATATGCTTTGGCAGTTTGTTTCATCAGTTTTTGTGCTTTTTCTTCCGGGTATTTATTCAGGAATTGAGCAGTTTTAATCTCATTGTCAGAGATATAATCGCCATAGCAGAACAAGTATCGTAAATCTGAAAGGTCTTCTGTTTGGATTATTTCTTTGAAGAAAGTAAAGTCAGGATTATAGCGTTCATTAAAGAAAGCATCTTTCAGGAAAGGATCGTTGGATCTATCGATTGCTGTCATAATTTTAAGGAATTCCTCATAAACAAAACCATTAGCTGAATAGAAATCAAAGAGCTCCAAAAACTTTTCTGTAAATAAAGACATAAAGAATACTTTGTGCTGGTAGGCAAATTTGACAAAATGACGAAACTGAATATAGAAATAGGAGAATAACTGGCCTGTTTTTTCTCCAAATCTGGCAACACAATAGGCAGGATTAGCCAAACTTGAAGCATAAGTATCACCAATCAGTTCTTCATAAAAACTATAATTCTCGGCTTTTAAAGCTTCAAATGAGGTTGTTTTAAAGTAGTCGGGTACTAATTTCTTTTCTAATAAACTTGTTTTTTCGATCAGACTTGCGATCTGATAAAAGAAATTATCGTATTCGCATGTACTGCTTTGTAAATTGTTCTTGATAACAGACACTCTGGTTAGCATCTGAGCAAATTTCTCACGAGATTGTTGATTCTGTTGAGCATAAAAATCATTTTGAAAATACATAATTTCTCCTGGTCTATTTTTTTATTTTTTTTCTAATATTCTGCCAATAAAGGCATAAGTTTCCGGGATATTTTTGAATAATTCCCGATAATTGGTATCGCTTGATACTTTAGTTATTTTGCTTTCTTTTAATTTTTTATCAACATTAGTCTCTCCCCAATTGTAAGCGGCAAGAGCTAAAGTGTAATTTCCATTATATCTTTTTAGAAGATATTTGTTGTACATAGCCGAGATCTTAAGATTATACCAGGGTAACCAGAGTTCTGTTTTATTGATTCCCGGAATAACATAGACAGCTGTTTCGTATTTGATTTGACCGAGTCCTACAGCTCCTTTGGAAGATTCAGCCAAAGGACAGAAAGAACTTTCCGCACCAATTTGCCTGTAAAATACCGGTACATTCATATCATAGACAGAGCCTGCAATGACAGTCATCAGTCTGGCAGAAAGAGGATTGAAAAGTAAGATCAGGATCCCCAAAACAGCGAATAATAATTTAATGATCAGCTTTTGCATTACTTCATTTTGTGTTTAATATAAAGAAGATTCTTCTTATATCTTTCATTATCCGGAGCAAGCATAACGGCTCTTTCAAAATAGGGTGAAATGTCAGTCAGATTATATCCGAGCATCAGCATCACTGATCCGATGTTATTGACAATATTGGGATTTTCAGGATCAATTTTCTCTGCTTCTTTTAACTGCTCAAAAGCGGTTCTAAAATCCTTTTTCTGGGTGCTGAGTTGAGCAGCATTGAAAAATTCTTTGGAGAGTACATACTTTTCCTTACGAACCGGATCTCTGACTATTTTCAAATAGTTTTGATACTCCCATTTTTGGGGATGTTGTACGGCTAAATTCTGGTAATGTTTTTCGGCTTCATCCCAATTCCGCAGCATTAAGGAGCATTCTGCAGCAGCCAGTAAAACTATTTCTGTAGGTTCTTCTTCGGCCATGATCTTTGCTAAATATTTATCAGCTTCAGAATAACGGTTGAGGGTCATTAAGGCAATCGCCACATTAAAAGTATTGTTGAGGGAGTTTTCAATTAGAAGTGCTTTCTGAAAATAGGTGTAAGCTTTTTCCACCATCCCTTTAACCAAGAATCTTTGACCTCTGTGGTTGTAATAATTTTCTCTAAATTTATTTATTATTTCCATATAATCCCAGTTTTCTGATTACAAAGAATAAGGCAAATACTTTTTTGAAAATAATGCAGTTAAGTGTATATAATCCTGAATAATGCAAGTGGTTTTGAATTTGTTTCGATTACGCATAATTCGATAATAATAATTACGCACATAAGCATAACGCATTTTTGCGTAATTGTTGGGATCTGTCCTCTTTCTTCTTTCCTGCCCACTGCCCCCTTCCGGAATTTACAATTCTTGACTTTCTTAAGCAAATAAATATTATGACTTTAGATTCTAAGAGCTGGAGGGTATGGTGAAAAAGCTGTCACTTGGAGTACAGGAATTTAAGGAATTTCAGCAAAATGATTATATCTATATCGATAAGTCAGAATCATATTATAATTTAATAAATACCTTAAAATATTGTTTTCTCTCCCGCCCTCGTCGCTTTGGAAAATCTCTCTTATTTAACACTCTGGCTGAATTGTTTTCCGGTAACAAAGAACTATTCCAAGGACTCTGGATTTACGATAAAATTGAATGGCAAGAATATCCTGTAATTCAGATTGATCTTAGTAAGACAGATTACAAAGAACAGGGGCTTATACCGGCACTGAAGAGTATTGTCCAAAAAAATGCCTCTAAGTATAATATTGAGAACATCCCAATTGGAACCTCCAAAGAAATGCTCATTTCTCTGATTGAAATGTTATTTGAGAAATTCAATAATCAAGTCGTAATTCTAATTGATGAATATGATAAACCGATCATAGATTATCTTGGTAAAAACATCGATCTGGCTGAAGAAAACAGAGACACTCTTAAGAATTTCTATTCCGTTATCAAACCTATGGACAAGTATCTAAAATTTGTTCTGCTCACGGGAGTAAGCAAGTTCTCCAAAGTTTCCATTTTCTCCGATTTAAACAATCTCAGTGATTTAAGTCAGGATGACAAATATGCTTATTTGCTTGGCTATACTGCTGCCGAAATCGAAAACAACTATGGTGATTATTTGAATATTATCCAGGATAAAATGCAGATTTCACGAATTGAAATCATGCAATCCATTAAGGAATGGTATAATGGCTATTCCTGGAATGGAAAGGACTTTGTTTATAATCCCTACTCTCTGTTAAATTTCCTGCATTATGAATCCTTCAAAAACTACTGGTTTGATTCAGGTACTCCTACATTTTTAGTTGATTTTATTAAACAAAACTTAATTGATCCCCAAGAATTAAACCAGTCAATGGTAACTGATTCTTTTTTCAATAAATTTGATCTGAGAGATATTGATATCACCTCCTTAATGTTTCAAACCGGGTATTTGACTATCAGAGAAAAAGATAATAATGATATTTATTATCTGGATTACCCGAATAAAGAAGTCAGAATCTCTTTCTATAAGCACCTCCTTGAAGTGTATAACTACTCGAATCTCAGTAAAAATGACACACTTGTAGTCAGGATAATGAACGCTTTTAAACAAAAAAATATTGAAGAACTCATTCAACACTTTAAATCTCTATTCGCATCGATTCCATATGAAATCTTTCTTAAGGACTATGAAGCTTACTATCATTCCATCCTTTTTATAGCTTTGAATCTGATTGGAGTTTACCTTAAAGCTGAAGTTCAAACCAATAAAGGTCGGATTGATGCTGTCATGGAGACTGATAAGTATGTTTATATCCTCGAATTCAAAATTGGCAAAGCTGAAACAGCTCTCCAGCAGATCAAAGACATGAAATACTATGAGAAATTCCAAAGCTCAGGTAAAGAAATAATTCTTCTGGGTATCGGCTTCAATAAAGGAGACCGGAATATCTGCGAATATCTCGCTGAATAGATTAGTTTTAACTACCTCTTATTCCAAATCAACAACTCTCGAAAATCCAATAATCCTTCTATTTGACAAAAATTAATTCAGACAAAAAGAACAAAAACAAAAGGAAAAGGCAAAAAATGAAAAAGTTACTGGGAAGTCCTGCACAGTCTCAAGCCTATAACATTGTCACTACTGCTTGGAGAGTAGCTCCAACGATTAACAACACGGCATCCCATAGAACTATCTCCCCAACCACCGCCGTGGATGACACGATTAGTACCTGACAAAGCTCCATGAGGATTTATTTGATTTCCTTCAGGAAAATTACCATGAATATCCCAACACCATTCCCAAACATTACCACTCATATCATAAACTCCTAACTCATTAGATATTTTTAACCCAATGGAATGTGTTGTATTGTCGGAATTGTTATAATTCCAACCAACTGAATTTAAATCATTTGATCCACTATATGTATATCCATGAGTCAAATTTCCTCCTTTTGCCACAAACTCCCACTCAGCTTCTGTTAGCAATCTATACCCATTTACTGACCAGTCACATGACAAATTAGTGTGATTGGCATCATTCGTATTCCAACCCTCAGGCCAATTCACCGGATTTGTACCATAAGTTAGATAACTATAACAAGGTGTTAAACCCTCAGTAATGCTCAGTTTATTGCAATACTCTATAGAATTAAACCAATTGATTTGTTCAACAGGATAATTAGCTATTCCATTAAAACAAGAAGGATTTACTCCCATTACTGACTGATACTCAGACTGAGTTATTTCATATTTGCTAACATAGAAAGATGAAACCGTTACATCCGATACACCATTGTTAAAAGTACCGCCCTGAATGTAAACAAACTTATTTATAGGATTAACAACAGGTCCGGTTGAATCCTTTTTACTACAGCTAAATAGAAAACACAGAATTGCAAAAATCCCAAACAATCTCCAAATCATAATACCTCCATTGCTTTTTTTAGTTTTAAACAAATAGAAGTTATTAAAATTTATTATTATTGTCAATAATATTTATAATAGAAGTTGCATTGTGTAAGCTTGGATTGATTATAAAAGTGAAAAAGGGCGAACACAAAGGTTCGCCTTTAAATGAAAAAACATAATACAGAATTATCTGATCAAGGTTACTTTTTTGACAATAGCTTTATTATCCTTAGATTGAGCTTTCAGGAAATAGATACCGGTTGGGCAGTTTTTACCGAAAGTGTCTTTACCATTCCATTGCTTTGCGGATTGATTCAGGACAAGTGTATTGACCTTACAGCCTTTGATATTATAGATATCGACTTTTGAGATTTGCTTTGTCCCGCTTTTACTGCAGCTGACAATTACATTGCCGGCAAAAGGATTGGGATATGCATTTATATTGGTTTGAGGCTGGGCCACATCATCCTGGTTGGATACCGGAGTATAGACTTTTACATCCACAGCACCTACGGCTACAGCGTAATCATGCAATAAACTTTCATTGAAATCATAGACATACAGATGGGAATTGTTCACATAATCTGAGCTTAGGATCATCAGTTTGTCTGAAGTTCCATAGACTCCAGCACCACCGGTTCCAAGAGGATTTGCTGTTCCGTGGATGATTTCCAGAGTGGAATAATTATAGGCATATACGCCCATTCCCATTCCGTCCCCAAGATAGATATTGCCATTCCCGACATATGCTATATTAGCAGGACTTCCTCCCAAATTGACAGTATTTACAACAGTCAGACTGCCTTTATCAATCACATCGATCTTTCCAGATTCGGTAGAATAATTACCTGTACAGACCACATGAATCATACTGTCCGGGGTTGTAACCAGATACTGGGGATCAAGATGAACCGGGATGACCGATTGCTCGGTAAATGTTTCTAAATCGATCACACTGACAGTTCCGGGATTATAATTGGGATAAACAACGCCGGTATTAGCCACGAATAATTTGTTGTCCAGAATACACAAACCTTCAGGTGCAGTACCAACTGTGCAGGAAGCTTCGACCTGATCTGTAGTGAGATTGATCTTATATACCTTATTGGTAAACAAACCTGATACGTAGGCATAATTCCCCTGTGAGACAATATCATAGGGATTGGAGGAATTTTCCAGTTGAATAGTAGCCAGAGTTGCTCCGGAATCCAAATTAAATTTTTGGACATTATTATCACCAGAGTTAACTACATAGCCGAAATCGGCTGTAATAAGTAGTTTATTGGAATATAGTCCGCAACTCGCGAAACTGTTGTTGATTTGACCTGTTTCCAGATCAATTTTGGATACAGTCCTGCTGATAGAATTTAAAACATAAGCATTTGCTGAGAACAGACTCAAGCTTAAGAGTAAGATACTCAGAATAATGACTGTTTTTTTCATTTTTGACTCCTTTATTTATTTTATTTTATATTCAATATTGAGATTGGTCATCCAGTAAAAACCTGGTTGGGGATAATAGTCATGTACTTCAGTTCTTTGGTTAGTAAGATTATAAAAATCACAGGAGAGGGTAAAAAGGATTTTTTTAATTGGGAACTTAAGATTTACGCCTACATCAACTTTAGAGGATTTCCCGATAGGATCATTGAGTTGATCGGGAGTATTATATTGTTCTCCAATTTCGTTATAATTAATATAGCCATTCAGAGTTTTGAACTTCGTGTTAGCTTTAACAGTTAATCCGTATGCAGGGGTATAGGTCAGTTTTTTGTTATAAAGATCACCTGGCTCAGTTGTTTTGTTCAAGGCAATATTTCTGGTAAAATTCGTATGAATGGAGAGATATTTCAATTCATCAAAAAGGAAAGATACTTCATAATTTGTTATCCTGGCGTCAGCGATATTACCAGGTTTCCAGGCATTCCCGGAGCGATACCAATAGATCAGATCTTCCAGAGAGCTGTCGTAATAATAAAAAAGTAAACCGGAAAGAGAATAATTAATTTTAGCTGAAAGAAAATACGTTGATGATTTTTCAGTTTTCAACAGGGGATTTCCTTCTGTCTGATTATCACCTTTCCAATAGAGATTGAGCAAAGAAGGCAAGGTATAGCCTGTACCATATCCACCACCGATTTCGGTATCATAGAATCCTCTTTTCAAAATGGATCCTTCAATTCTGAAAGTTGAAACTGATTTGAAATCATTCGTTAGTTCATAACGATAAGAGGAATTCTGTTTTAACTCATACAGGTTCAGGGATTGTGAGAGTTTAAGATTTCCTGATACTGCAGATGTTTTTCGGTAAACAGGCTGCATCGAGAACTGAGGACTCAAAATATTGGCAGTCGAAAAAGATTCTTTCTTGTACTCCATTTCCAACATTGGCACCATTGCTGGATAAACTAAAAACTCAAAACCGGACTTTATACCAAGAATCTTAGTTATGTATTTACTCTTTGTTTGATAAAAGGGGATTGTAGATTTAGTGTTGTCATAGAGAGTGTTATCTTTTAATGAGTATGCGGAAAACTTGAAAGAAAGTCCATCATTCTTTTTGGACAGAGAAAGGACATTCTTGCTATGATATTCAGTGCTTATATTGCCATTATAGACCAGAGCATAATTCAAGGGTCCAGGAACGCTTTTATTTGCCTGCTGGTAATCAGTTTTCCAGGATAAATCAAAAAAAGAAATATAATTGAGGCTCAAGTTGAAATCTTCTATAGTTTTATCATTGAATTCCCGGGTTTTTGTTTTATTATCAAAAACATCTTTGTATTCGAAATCATTTTGAGCAGAGCTTTTGGCAATGTTCAAGAAAGAATGAAAGGAATTATTCGCATAGCTATAATTTATTGCTTCACTCCACAATCCAAAAGAACCCGCTTTACTGATTGATTTCAGAGTATTGAGTCCGGAAGCTTTTTTTGTATTGAGATTAACAATTCCAGCCATCGAACCTGAGCCGGCCAAAGCACTTCCACTACCTTTGATGATTTCAATATTGTCTATTATTTCTAACGGAATAGACGACAAGTCAAATTCCTTTCCACTCTGATTCAGGGAAATTCCGTCCAGCATGACCAATGTATGTCTGCTCAAATTACCTAACAAAGAGATAGTCTTTTTTTCTCCTAAAAGGTTATTACCGCGAATCTCCACACTGCTTTCGGAGGCTAATACACTTGCCAGATCTGTACCGGAGGTCTCTGTAGGATAAATGATCTTGCGGGTACTTACAGCCTTGAAGGAAGTATTATCCTGTTCCCCTTTAACCGAGATGGAAGACATTTTAAGCAACTGTCTTTCCATAATGATCTTTCTGGTTTTGGTCAATTGTGACAATACAAATTCACTATCTTTGAAGCCAATTTTATGTAATTTAATTGTTGAATTCAAAGGTAAGGAACCTGTATCAAATTCTCCTTTGGTATTACTGAACATTATCTTCCCCGGCAGAATTACATAAACACCGCTTATTGCAGAATTATCCTGATCCACAATTTTGATGACAATTGCTGATAAATCTACTGTAGTAAAAAGAAGAAACATAAAAGACAATTTTATAAATAACTTCATAGAACACCAGAATAGATGATATTTGGTTTTTGGGAAGAGGGATTGATCAAAATATTAATATTTACTCCAAACAATTTTAGCAAATTCACCTCAGTAATGACATTTTCTGCAGTCCCATCAGCAATGATCTGTCCATCTTTCAGCATGACTATTCTATTACAAAACTCGGAACTGATATTTATATTATGGGAGATAAGAACTATTGTTTTGCCATCTTCCTTTTGGATTTTTGCCAGTAACTGCATGATTTCCAATTGATGATTAATATCCAGATGAGAAAGAGCTTCATCCATCAGTATAATCTCTGTATCCTGTGCCAGAGCCCGGGCAATCATCACCCTCTGCTTCTCTCCCCCACTCAGGCAGGAAAAATATTCATCCCGCATAGCACTCAAATTGAGTTTCTCAAGAATTTCTTCTACAATATCAAAATCCTCCTGACGATAATTCTCCCAATAATTCAAATAAGGAAATCTTCCCATCAATACAATATCCAACACCCGATAATCAAATTGCAGATAGATCTCCTGAGGAATGAGAGATATTTTTTTGGCCAGATCCATTTTGGAGATTTTGGACAAAGAGATCCCGTCGAGACTGATTGTCCCGTTGATATAAGGCAAAAATCCGATCAATGCTTTCAGCAAAGTCGATTTACCGGCTCCGTTAGGTCCCAGGATTGCCAGAAAATCTCCTCTGGAGACTGCAAGTGAGAAATCCTGCAAAATTGTGTGATTCGCATAGCCGGTGGTGATGTTTTGGATTTTAAGCACAAGTCCCTCCAGGATAGTTAAGAGATAATAGATAAGAGATAATACTGCAATTTTTACGTTTATCTCTTATCTCTTAACTCTTATTTTGTACCTCTCTGCCCACTCTCTCCTTAGTATTTGCCTGCGGGTTTCAACAAATTCACATTTCTCATTAATAATTAAATACTGCCTTCTGCCAACTGCCCCCTGACCACTTTCTCTGATTTCCTATAAATTTAGTAGGATTATTCTTGACAATTCCTACTAAATAACTATGTTATCTCACGGAGGGTATGAAAATGCAAATTTCATCTAAGACCGAATACAGTGTGAGAGCTTTGACAGAGCTCTGTAACTCACAAGCTATCCCGTTATCGATCAGGGAGATAAGTGAGAAACAGAATTTGCCGGAGAAATATATAGAGCAGTTATTTAGAAAGTTAAAGAAGAATGAGATCATCAAGAGTTTATCAGGTTCGAAGGGTGGATACATTTTGAACAAAGCCAGCGAAGAGATCTCATTGAAAGACATCATGCATGCAGTTGAAGATGACAGCAGTTTTTGTGGTAAGCATGCAGATACCAATTGTTATTGCCAGAAACATACATGTGGTTTGATGAGTATCTGGAAAGAAGTGGATGAACATATAAATGATTATTTAGGATCAATAACATTAAAAACAATACATCAAAGAGTGAAGGAGAGTTAATATGTCACGCATATATTTTGACAATTGTCTAACGAGTCAACCGGCTCCGGAAGTAATCGAAGTAATGGCAGACTATATGAAGAACAAATTTTATTTTCCCGGTAATTTTGTAAGTATGGGATCTCAGGCAGCGAATGAAATTGAGAACTTCAAGAAAATTATCGGCGAAACGATGAATGCCCAGGCACAGGAGATTCATATTACCAGTGGTGGAACATCTGCCAATAATCTGGGAATCAAGGGTTATCTGACAGCCAATTCCAACAAGGGCACACATATAATTTGTTCTGTGATAGATTATCCTGATCTTTTAACCAATGCCTCATTTTTTGAAGCAAGCGGTTTTGATGTAACTTATTTGAATGCTGACTGGGATGGTTTTGTAGATCTTAAAGAATTGAAAGCAGCGATCAGACCGGACACTATTTTATTTATGACCACCTTGGCCAATCATACAGTGGGAGCAATTCAGCCTATCAAAGAAATGAGAGCTATTCTGGACAGTTCAGGCCGTCACATTCCGATGTTTGTGGATGCTTGCGAGTCTTATGCGAGGATGCCGATCGATGTTAAGGAAATGGGAATCGATATGATGTCTGTTAGTGCACATAAGATCCATGGACCTCAAGGAATGGGTTTTTTGTATGTTAAGAGCGGAACAAAACTAAGCCAAATCAAGCACGGAATACAGAGAGTTGACAGTTTGGAGACAGGTGGTGTCAGCATACCAGCCTTGGCCGGATTTGCCAAAGCCGTAGAATTAGCTTTTACTGATTTTGAAAAGAATTTAGCCTACATCACAAGTTTAAGAGACAGATTATTAAGCAGGCTGGAGAATGAAATTGAGCATACATTATTGAACGGACCCAGAGGAGAGAAGAGAGTTTCTCACAATCTGAATATAACCTTTGATTACATCGAAGGTGAAGCAATCATGATGATGCTGGATTTGAACAATATTTCGGTAGCGACCGGAAGTGCCTGTGCCTCACAGGGCTTGAAGCCTAATTATGTTTTAATGGCAATAGGCAGAAATCATGTTCAGTCTCATGGATCCATCAAATTTACTTTCAGTCGTTACAACACAATAGAGGATGTTGATACAACAGTTGAAAAGCTGAAAGAGATTAGTACAGAGTTAAGAAGAAGAAGTACATTATTTCAAAATAAAGAGAATAAGGAGTAAACATGCAATACTCACAAAAAGTATTGGATCATTTCATGAAACCTCATAATATAGGTAAGATGGAAGATCCTTCAGTAGTAGCCACAGAGGGCAGTCCTGCATGTGGAGATCAGGTAACATTTTATCTGAAGATCAATGATGAAACCCATATAATTGAAGACATTAAGTTCCAATCTTATGGATGTGCTTCCAACATAGCGACCGGATCTATTGTAACTGATCTTGTAATGGGTAAAACCATTGAGGACGCAATGGGAGTAACCTGGAAAGAAGCTGCAGGTGAATTGGATGGTTTACCACCTATCAAGATGCATTGTTCCGTTTTAGCGGTGGAAACATTACACACAGCCATCAAGAAATATGAGATCGAAAGAGGCTTACGCGAACCTGAAAAATTCGGCAAAGAAACCATTGTGGAAGAGTTAAAGAACATTATTTACCCTAAAGTAGGTGAAAGTATAGTTACTCTGAAAATGGTTAAGTATGCCGGTTTTGAAGATGGGATAGCCATCATAGATCTTGATATACCCAAGTTTGACACATATCGGGAGAATCTTGCTGACGAGATCCGGGAGCATTTACTGAGTCATCCGGAAGTGAAGGAAGTTAAGATAACAATGTAAATAATTATTAATTATTAATTGGAGAAGAGAGCTAAAGAAGCTATTCGAATCACACTATGCAGCTATAAAGAGCAGGGATGGGTTTTAAGAAATTCATCCCTTATTTTTTAACATGATATAAATAAAGAAAGGACATCCCAAAAAGGATGTGATAATACCGACCGGAATTTCGATGACCGTTAGGTGCATGGAGATCAAATCACAAATCAGTAAGAACAAGCTACCGCAGATCAAAGAATAAATAAAAGCTGTTTTCTGATTTGTACCGATAATCATCCGGATTATATGTGGTATGATGAGTCCGACAAAACCGATGATTCCGGCAAATGAGACACAGATCGCAGTAAGAATACAAGTAATAACAAACACTTTCTTCTGTACGCTGACCACATCAATACCAGAGCTGTGAGAGATTAGATCACCGAGAGTAAGGATATTGAGAATACGGGAGAAGCGGTATAAATAGACAAGTAAGACTATGCACAAAGCAAAAGTTCCCAGGAAGATATACCATTCCTGATTAGTAAAGATCCTGCCGAGATTTCCCATGAGGATTTGGATGATAGTATTGAGGTCATCTTTATTAAAATACATGAGCAGGGAGATCATCGCTGAGAAGAATAAACTTATGGCTATGCCTGAAAGGAGTAGTCTTGTTTTATCGAGATAACCATTCCAATGTGCCAGTTTCCAGACAACCAACATACTGACTGCTGCACCGAGAAAACCCAGTACAGGAGATAAAAGAGGCAGTCCGATGACCAGACTAAGACACAAGCCAAAACCTGCACCTGAGGAAAGTCCAAGCACATATGGTTCTGCCAGGGGATTATTGAGCATCATCTGATATGTTGAACCCACTACAGCCAGAATAGCACCGACTAATAAAGTCAATAGAAAACGGGGAAACCGAACTTCTGCCAAAATGAACAGGGAAGAGAAATCTGCAGAAAAATAGATTACACAAACCAGTGGAAACAGGAACAGAAGCAGAATATTGAGTGTTTTTATACCCGTCACTTTATTCTCCCGGTTTGGTATTCAGGAATAATTTATTTAAAGCAAGCAAACCCTGAATACTCCTAGGACCGGCTCTCAGGATCAGGTCAGGATTCAGGTCATTAATGGTATAGATCTGATTATTCCGGCAGGCGGGAATATTTTGCCAACCTTTGCGGTTTTTGACATCTTGAGCTGTAACTCCCGGGTAGGTAATAATGATTATGTCGGGATTAGCTTTGATAACTTCTTCGGGGTTGATTCGGCAATAATCACGGGCCAAAACAGGAAATACATTTATTCCTCCAGCCTTATTCACCAGATTACCAACGAAAGATGAATCTGTAACAGTCATAAGCGGGCTGTTATATATTTCCACAAATACCGATGGTTTTTGCACAGGAATGACAATATTTGCGTATGAACTTCTTAGACTATCGGTTAATAGTATAGCTTCCTTTTCTTTATTGATTAGTTTACCGATTGCTGTAATTGAAAGTAATAATTCATTTAGATTTTTTGGATAGAAAGAATAAGTTTTAATACCTCTTTTATGAAGGTTTTCTGTAAGAGCAGCTTGTTCCAGACCAGTTGTGAAGACGATATCAGGGTTTAAACTGAAGATCTTTTCGAGGTTGATCTGACCAAAATTGCCAATAATAGTTTTTTTCTGTAATTCAGGAGGGTAAGTACATTCCAGTGTAACACCGATAATATTGTCATCTGCTTGAAGGGCGTAAATGATTTCTGCGATTTCCGGAGAGGCAACTACAATACCAAGAGGTTTAGTGTTAGAGTTTTTCTGGCAGGAAAGTAAGAACAATACTATTAAGATTAAGAAAGCTAATAAAGAAATTGATTTCTTCATATTTTTACCTCCGGCAAAATTAGTGTAACTAAAGTTGCCGGCAAAAAATATGCCGTTGAGATCGTTCTTTGCTCCGCAGAACTACATCGAGACTATTGGCAGGTTTCCTGGCTCACAGCTGGTTGTTCCGATCGAGGATCGGATAACTAAGCCTTCCCGTTTTCACAGTGACTTAGTAACCATTATAATGCTGTACACAGTGGCGGAGACCGCTTCCGGATTTCTTCTGCACAGATAAGACAGAGGTCTTAGATGTAGAGAAGATAACGGAATTCCCTTTTTTTAGCACCATTAGTCACACTTAATTCCAAAATTACAGAAAAAATAAATATGTCAAGCAACTTTATTCTTGACATAAGTCTGTAACTTATACAAATTAAGAAAATTTTAAAGAATAGGGTATTAAATGAAAGGTATTATTTTAGTAATAGCAATATTAGTATTATGTAGAGAAAGGGCAAAAGGTACTGCTATATGCCAAGTAATTTTAACCGGATTAAGATATGATTAACTCCAGACTTACAAAATTAAGCTCGAGATTCTCTTTATACATTATGGTTTTAATGGGTTTGATCTTTGGAGCACTGTTGTTTTATGGAATGCACACAGCCAACAAGATGATTGAAGATAATGCCTATAAAAATGAAAAATACATTACAGAAAACACAATTAATCTCATTGACAAGAATTTTCACGTCATCAACAGAATCAGTGAGAATATGGTTAATTTTATTCAGGCAACAGATAACCCAAAAGTTATTGAATCTTATCTGTCTCAGGCGGTAAAAAGTAACAAAGAAATATCAAAAGTCTCAATAATCGAGGAAAAAAGTGTACCCCAAAAGGGGCATGAACGTTTATATCACATTTGTAAAAACTGGTATTCCATAGTTCAAAAGACAGGAACTCCTGTCTGGACAAATCCATATTATGACGAGATGGATCAAAAAATAATTATTTCATCTTACCTTCTACCTTTATACAAAACAGGTAAAGATGGGAAGAAATTTACAGGAATACTCGTTATAGATCTTTCCGTGGACTGGTTGTATTCATATATTGAGTCCATAAAGCCAACGGAGACTGGGAAAATTTTTGTTATATCGCCAACGGGAGAGGTAATAGTATATCCCGACAAGTCTATCAAGCAGAAGGAAACCATTTTTAGTTTGGCGACATTTTTAAATGACAAAGCCTTAACTAAAATCGGTAAATTAATGTTAGCAAAACAAAAGGGATTTGAAAAGTTAACCAATAGTGTAAGTAAGGGAAAATCATATTTTTACTTTGGGACAATTCCGAGTAATCAATGGAAGGTGGGTATATTGATTCCGGAAAAGGAGTTAACCCTGAGATTGAGAAATCTGGAGAAAAATCTGTTTCTAATTTTTACTTTGGGTATTCTTTTTCTTTTTCTTCTTTTATCATTATTAACGAATTCCATCACCAAACCAATTATGTATCTTTCTGACTTCACCAAAAAAGTAATCCAGGGTGATTATTCGCAAGATTTAAACATTAGAAGTTCGCATCAGGAATTGCAAATTTTGATAGATAACTGCAATTTAATGCAGAGAGAGTTGAACTCCAGAATATTACAATTAAAGGATCTAACAAATCAGTTGCAAGAGAGTAATAATCAATTGGAGATTCATAATATTCTGTTAGAGAACAAAGTACAGGATCGCACAGCCCAGTTGATTGAGATGAATAAAAAGCTGTCTGAGGCCAAAATTGAGGCAGAACGAGCCAACCGAATGAAATCTGAGTTTATTTCAAACATGAGTCATGAGATCAGAACTCCGATGAATATCATCATGGGGTTCACGGAACTTCTCGATAAGCATATAGAAGATGCGAAGATGAAATCATATATGCAGGGGATAAAGATCGGGAGCAAGAATCTCTTGAAACTTATCAATGATATTTTGGATTTATCCAAGATTGAAGCAGGAAAAATGAAAATTGAGTATGCCCCGGTAAATCTTGAGAATTTTTTTGAGGAGATCAAGAGTAGTTTCTGGCAGAAACTGCAAGATAAGAATTTGAAGATTCAGATCGAGATTGATTCATTTATTCCTAAAGCATTGATGCTGGATGAATTAAGATTGAAGCAGATAATACTGAATTTAGTTGGAAATGCTATTAAGTTTACTGAAACCGGATATATAAAAATCACGGCAAGCAATTTAAATAAAGCCCATTTTGATGATGAGATTAATTTATTGATAGAAGTAGAGGACACTGGTATTGGAATTCCACTTGAGCAACAACAGATAATTTTTGAAGCTTTTACCCAAAAAGAAGGTCAGGACAAGGAATATGGTGGTACGGGTTTGGGGTTAACGATAACTAAGAAAATCGTAGAGATGCTGGATGGGTTCATTGAGTTAAAAAGTAAAGAAAGGCACGGGAGCATTTTCAGTTTATATTTCAATAATGTGAAAATAGCCGCTTTTGAAAAGATAACTACAGATTCAGATAATCCGGAAACGGAAAATATTTGTTTTATGAATGCAACAGTATTGATTTGTGATGATAATGAGCACAACAGAACGATGATCAAGAGTTTTCTGGACTCCAAGAATTTAAATGTACTTGAGGCTAATAATGCTGATTCCTGTATCAATATTGCTAAAGTGTTCAAACCTGCTTTGATTCTGATGGATACAGTTATGCCCGGAATGAGTGGGAAAGAAGCTGCAGAATATATCAAAAGTGATTTGGAACTAGCATTCACACCGATAATTGCCCTGAGTTCAAAAGCTGTTAATAACAATTCCCAGTGTTTTGTCTCTGTTTTACATAAGCCGATAAGTAAGCATAAATTGATCTTGGAACTCACAAAATATCTAAAATGTCATGATGTAGCAGAAGTGAGTGATAAAAATCTAAATTCAGAAACAGAATATGAAATTTTATCATTCAGTCCAGCGTTAAGGAAATTATTGAATACAGAAAGTATCGAGAAATGGAACCAGGTCAAGTTGCTGATGGTGAATGATGAGATAGAAGAATTTGCACTCTACATCAAGCAGCTTGGTCAGGACAACAACAATTATGGTCTTTTTAATTACGGAGAGCAGTTATATGAGTCAGCATCTAATTTTAATATTGACAATATGATAACACTTTTTAATAAATTTCTCATCTTAATTAAGGAATAAAAATATGTCAGGATCAATCTCGACTGTTTTGGTAGTTGATGATGTACCCAACAATTTGAACATTTTGGGGAACATTTTAAAAAAAGAGGGATACCACGTTATTGTCTCCACCAATGGAGAACAAGCCATTAAGGCGGTACTAATCAAGAAGCCGGACATTATTCTTTTGGATATACAGATGCCGGAAATGGATGGATATGAAGTCTGCACCATTTTGAGAAAGAATTCACAGACCTCGCATATTCCCATCATCTTTGTAACCGCTAAAACTGAAAGTGAAGACATAGTCAAAGGCTTTGAAGTTGGCGGAGTAGATTATTTAACCAAACCCGTTAATCCACAGGAGCTCTTAGCCAGGGTAAAGACTCATCTGGAGATAAAACTATCCAGGGAGTTGATCACGAAGCAGAGAGATGAGTTGGAAGTTATGTACAACAAATTGAAGGAAGAGCAGACCAGAACTCTGGAATATGAGCGGATCAGAAGTATATTAGCAATGGTTGTGACCACGAATCACGAGTTGAACCAGCCACTTACTGTCTTGAAAGGCAGTATTTCTTTGCTGGAGAAAGAGCTGACTGAAGATAGTAATAGCCAGGTCACAAAGTATTTTTATAATATTAACAATTCCTTGGATAAGATGGAAAAGATTCTGGAGAAGTATCGCAAATCAGAGAATTACGAATTTATAAAATATACAGATTCGATTGATATGATTAAATTTGAGTAGAAAGTGTGCAGTGTGCAGTGGACAGTTGTCAGAGGAGAACAAAAGGAACGCCGATCTTTTAGTCGGTAGGAAGTAAACAACTTAAGTTGTAATGGACTATCAGGGTTTATCCTGAAAAACTCATCCTCAATCCCCTTCGTCCACTGACACCCGACACCTGAAACCTGACACCTATTTAATAACCGTTATTTTCTTCAATGCCACCTGCTGACCGTTGTACTTCATCACAATAGTATAAATCCCGCTGCTGACCTTCTCCTTCTTGCTGTTCCTGCCATCCCACGTCAAAGTGTGACTTCCTGTGGGCATATTTACGTTTTGCAGTGTTTGAATTCTTTGCCCTTTGATGTTATAAACATCTAACTGCACTTTGCCAGGTTTGGCTACGGCTATTTTGAGAGTTGCACTGCTGCGGA
Source organism: uncultured Candidatus Cloacimonadota bacterium (assembly GCA_964419225.1). Taxonomy (GTDB): domain Bacteria; phylum Cloacimonadota; class Cloacimonadia; order Cloacimonadales; family CAYQPF01; genus CAYQPF01. The sequence goes on from CAYQPF010000065.1 coordinate 20,737, forward strand.
ATGGATTGGGTGAGATACTGTTCAAGCCTGTAACCAGTGGATTATCAACATCATTATTCCCGACAGAGTCTGTTTCAATGTAGTCTTCCTTGATCTCTATTCCTGCTCCGTTATTCACAACAAATTTAACAGTAAACAGTCCTACTGTCGTAAAGATCCATTGGGGATTTGGTTCGTTGCTGTCGATGGTGCCGTCGTTATTAAAATCCCAGGCATAGGTCGTTGCTTCGGGAGGGCATAAGGAATTAAACTGGACAGTCAATGGAATATGCCCTGTGCGGGGTTCTGCCGTGAAGTCTATTTCCATAGGCTGGAATTCATAGGCACCGATATCGATCCCGTTTCCGGCTATGCGGGGATTACCCGCTAAATCGGTTTCTGGGAACTCAAAATCGGGGATATCTGTTGTCCCTGCATCGATGCAGGGGGAATACCCACTGAGTTGATAAGGGTATTGTCCGGTATTCAGCCAGAGAGGATCTTCATTTATGTTACCTTCTCCCCAGTTAAGAATATTCATAGGTGGCACATTGTAATCAAAGTGTATAGCTGATTGACCTCCCTCTATGAGACAATTATTGAAATACCAGTTGTTGGGAGAATTAGTATCATTCGTCCGCATCCACAAAGCTGTGGGTGAGTTATCATAGAATATTGTATTATAAAATTTAACTGTTGATCCACCTGTATGTGAATAAGTAAATAGTGCTCCTCCATTAGGGGTAGAGATATTTCCTGTTATTGTACTGTTCACAATTGTAGCATCAATATCACCTTTAACTAATATCGCACTGCAACACCTTAAATCCGGCCAGTCTTCGATATTGTTGTGATTATTATTGATTAACAGGTTGGAAATATTAAATTTAGTTACTCCTATTCCACTGTCACTATCTCCCATAAATAGTGGGATAGCCATGCTGTTATCCGGCCCAAGTTCGTTATTATGCAGAACAATATTCTCCATATTAACAACATTAACATCCCTCAACGTAATATCAGTTCTTTGGCAGCCACTACTATTTATATTTTTAATTGTGAGATCTGTTTCACGGGTATAGATCAGGTCAGAGTTTTCATTTCTGTAAATAGAACCACCGGTATTATGCACAAAATCACAATTAGTTATTTTTATTCCAATTGGATCCATCACCACAATGGCACTATTAAATGCAATGGTATTAAACTCTGTATATCCGGCACAATTTTTGATGGTTAAATCTTTTACACTAAAATATCTGTCATTTTTGGATGAATAGATCATGCCTCCATAATTATCAGCATCAAGAAAAGTATTATTCTTATTTTCACCCTGAAATATAATATAACTTTTCATATTCAAAGGAAAGATTTGCTCATTGAGGCTGCGGGAATAAGTTCCGGGAGCGAGGTAAATAGTCTTGGGAGAAACAGGATCTGAAGCAATGATTCGTAGAGCATTGGCTACGGTCCTCAGGGCCGTCTCTGGTGTATATCCATTATTATTGTCGTTTCCTTCAGGTGATACATAAAGATCATGATTAACAAGCTCAAGAGTGCTGTTCTGGGCAGAAAATTCGTGTTGATTAGCAAAATAAACAAAATTGGAATCTTCATATGCAATCGTACAGGTGTCTAAAGGAATGTTGATGAAATCATCTCTATTAATACAGAAAATGTCATGCCCTGCACCGGCAAAATTATTATAAATACTAGAAAGGTTTTGAGTATCAAATTGTACAAAAGCATCGTTATTTATATTAATTCCACCACCCATACAAGCCATATTTCCACTAATAGAACAATTGGTTATAATTGGGGGAGTACTGTGATAAATTGAAAAAGAAACACATATACCTCCACCAAACATAGCTCTATTATCTCGTATAACACAATTTTTAATTTGGGGATTCGTATCATAAATATAAACCCCACCACCGCCATTGGAAGCACTCATTGGAGTTGTATAACCTGATCCATGTATCAGAGTAAAACCATTCAAGACTGCGTTATATCCTTCATCATTAATAAAGCTTACACAAGCTCCAGTATTATTCCCATCTATGACAGTTCGGGCTATGAGACTATCTGCCTGTTGGTAATAATACAAACTGGTCAAATAGACATTCTTGCCAGTGAAATTCACATTCTCAAAATATGTCCCGGGATATACCAAAATCGTGTCCAGATTCACTGAAGCATTAATTGCTGTTTGAATTACTGTATAATTTCCTGTTCCATCCTGCTTCACAGTTCGTATAGTAGCCGACAACATTGAGCAGCACAGTAATAAAATAATAAAGATACTTATAATTTTCATTCTCTTACCCTGAAGTAATCATTACTTCACACAAATTTATTTTAGAGGAATTGGAGCAGGAGAACCTGCTTCAATCTCCATTATTCACTCCCCTCGCTTTGTAAGAGGGGGTCGTGGGAGAGTTATCATCCCCCCCCCATAAGTCTAATTCCTATTTAAGCAGGGTCATTTTCTTTTGTAAAGAAATATTTCCTGCCTGCAATCTGTATAGATAAATTCCATTAGCCACAGATTTACCTTGTTCATTTTTCCCATTCCACTGCAATTTATGATTTCCTGCAGGTGTTTTTCCCTGATACAAGGATCGGATTTTTTGTCCCTTGATATTATAAATATTAAGAGTAACTTCACTTTCATCTGGTAAATAATAGGAAATAGATGTTTCCGGGTTGAACGGATTAGGATAATTCTGTCTTAATTGAACAGGCAGAGGCATTTCGGGTTTTGTTTTAGGATCAATATCAACAACATAGAATCTGGCATTTTGATTATGAATTAACCATGGTTGAGGATGTTGATTATTATTATCAATTACAGAATAGTTACTGCATAATTGGTTAGCACTCTTGGAATCGTAGGAAAACTGGAAAGTAATTTCTTTACCATAGTCTTCCGTTGTAAGATATGCATTAATTTGAGTAGTATCACCTTCAACCACTGCTGCACCCTTGCAAACACCGTCTGCAAATACACCAACTTCTTTAGGAAGTTCTGCATTTGGAATTTGGACAAAAATCGGTATATAGTCCGGCAATATTGTGAATGCAAAAGATTCAGCTTCCTCTCTTGTATAAGGATCACGGGGATCTGCGTATTGCCAAAGAAATGATACAGGTTCTGCCAATCCTGTTTTAACAGATACCATATCTCCAAAGTTGATAGTGATAGCTTTCGAATTAGTTGTACTAATAAGCCAGCCTTCACTTGTATTAATACGAGCCATTGCCCAGTATTCGGTTTGAATTTCAATGAGATCGTTAAAAACATCACCAAAGGCTTCCTGAGGAGTCATACTATCCGGCCTGTAATAACCTATGTAATTAAAAACACCTGGCTGTAGAACATTGGGAATATCATTGCTTAAGGTTTTTCCCCTATGAGTTATTGTATTAGTTGTATTCATATTAATCTTATAACCTTGAGAACTTTGAATCATAATGTTATTTGGATTTTCCCAACCACTTTCAATAATATAATTAGCTGCATTATATTCATCTTTAAGATCTGTTATTGTATTACCAAGAGGTTGAAATACTTGAGATAGAGTAAAACTAACATCTGTAAGAGGGTCTCTGTCTAATTTCGGGAAGGAAACCCAATTCCAGTCTCTGTGCAATTTACGGCTAAATGTGGAATAGCTGTTGCTAAAAACATAAGGAGCAATGCCTATATAGGTCGAAACAGATGCTAAACCTGAAGTATTACAGGGATTACTTGCTGAGGATAATCCGAAGTTGTAAGAGAATAAATCCACAAATTTAGGATCAGTACTTATGATGTTGGAAATATTTATTGTAGGTGTTGGAACTCCGCCTATCGTTCCCATTTCAACTAATACACCATTTAAACCATTCTCAACACAACAATTTAGTAAATCTGATTGTAAGTCATCCTGATTTGTCATTGCTTTTTGCATAACTTGATTGGAAGTATCTCCATTCACATTATTCCCCCAGAAAATGCTATTAATGGCATTAAAGCTGGCTGCTTCTTGTGTATGATTTGATATATCTATAGAAACGCCAAGTCCTGGGTAACTCTGAATGGCTTTATTGTTAATAATGTCACAGTTAGTAATAGGAAAACTTGAACCAGCTACAACAATTCCCCCCCCTGAATTCGCAAGATTAAGAAAAATTGTGTTTCTCAAGAAGTATGTATAAGCAGGATTTAAACCCCAAGCATATACGCCCCCTGCAAAATCTAAAGCAGTATTTTCATATATAGCATTATCTTCAATATCGACTGCACCAGTTCCCTGATATTTGGATTGAGTAACTATACCTCCTCCTTGATAAGCTTTGTTATGGTGAATTTTATTATTCAGAAGGGATACTCCCTGATATCCATCGGAAAATATGCAAACACCACCTCCATTCATAAGTGCTTCATTAAATGCAATTTCATTATTTACAACCTGAATCCTTCCCGGTTCCAGAAACATTCCGCCACCAGAACCGTTTGAAGCAAAATTGTGCTTTATAACGTTATTCTTAATCAAGATCGTTTGTAAAGAGTTATTACAGCAATCAATACCTGCACCCTTTTCTCCTATGTTATTGAGAATTTTATTATTTAATATTTGAACTACTCCTGTTAACGTTTCGACTGAAATAGAAGAGCCAATTTCCCCAGTATTTTCATAAACCTCGTTTCCAATTAAATCAACAGTACCTGTATTATAAATTGAAATTGCACTTGCGGTACCCAATAAAATTGAACCAAAACGGCGAAAAAGTTGATTATTGTAAATTTTATTATTACTAATTAATGCAGATGCTCCATTATAACATGTTATACCAGCAGCACCTGCACATGCACCATATTCCCAAAGAAGACTCCACCCATTATATATGTTATCATGTATATTGCTATATTTAATTTCAGTGTTTGTGGTTGTGCCTGAAATATGCAACGCTCCTATTCCTTTTGTTTGGCTAATGTCACAATAATATAGTTTTGATGTAGTGGTAGTATTTTCGATTGATATTCCTGACCATGTAATATCATTATCTGGATCAGGGAAAACACCGTTATATTTAAAAGTAATCAAAGAACTGGGAGTTCCAATAGCTGTTAGTGTGCCATATAAGGTTAAAGAAGTGCCTATGTCAAATAGTACAACAACTCCTGGGTCGATTGTCAGAGTGCCTGGTATTGTAGTTTCATCAGGATTATAAATTATTATAGGTACTATGATGTCTCCCGTCACATGATATGGAGATTTATCTAATGTCCAATGATTGTTATTGGAATTTATCTCTCCTGAAATAGCAATGGAAAAAAGACTTAAACTTGTTACTAAGAGAATTGCGAGTATAATAATAGTTTTCATTTTTGCTCCTTTATTTATTTTCGTTCTTTAAAATGCTTAATAAAGGAAAGAAATTACCCATACTCTGATTTATATTTCTGGAGAATTTGTAAACATTGGAGATCTGTATTGAGTTTTTCTAATAAGTGGCAGTTATCTCCTTTCGGGGGGGGGGGTGGGGTGAATGATTCGTCGTGAAGCAGATGACTTACTTTTAAGTGTGCTGGTTTGAGGTAGCAACGTGGTATGTCTGCCGGAGAGAGGTAGGATTCGAACGAGTGTCATAGTT
>CAYQPF010000066.1:0-26103 GCA_964419225.1 uncultured Candidatus Cloacimonadota bacterium
CTTAAAAGAGACTGCTCTGTTAAAGACAGTTCTCATATTATTCCGGGGCATGGGGGAGTGCTGGACCGCTTTGACAGCCTGCTCCTGGCAGCCCCTGCATTTTATATACTACTTCAATTTTAGGAGATAGAATGAAAAAGGAACTCTTTGCAAATATCCTCCAAAAAATAGAAAATAATTCACCTTCCTGGCTGGTTACAGTCATTGACAGCGAAGGTTACTCACCCGGCAAGATCGGCATGCGGATGATCGTCAATCTGGATGAATCCTTCTCAGGTACTATCGGCGGAGGTGAACTCGAAAACAAAGTACTTATGTTCATCAGACAGGAAAAACCTGGACAGGTATCTAAAATGAAATTCCACCTTACAGGTAATCCTGATATCGAAAATGGTACTAATATGATCTGCGGTGGGTATCAGGAAGTCCTGATCGAACCTTTATTCAATACCGATAAACTCTATATTATTGGTGCAGGCCACTGTGGTATGGCTCTTTCTGAATTTGCCGTCCAAGCCGGTTTCTATGTTATCGTTATCGATGATAGGCAAGAATGGGCTAACCGCGAAAAACATCCCAAAGCTCATGAAATCTATGTTACACCCTATTCAGATCTCAGTAAATTCATCGGTCCCGAAGATACTAAATACATCGCCATCATGACATATAACCACCGTAATGATGAAAATGTGCTCAGACAATGCCTGTCCCTCAATTTCAAATATCTTGGTATGATCGGCAGTAAAACAAAAGTTGCTGAAACTCTGAACAAACTCCGTCAGGATGGTATTTCTGATGACATAATTAATAAGATAACTGCTCCCATCGGTTTACCAATTAACTCGCATACTCCTTTTGAAATCGCTGTGAGTATTCTGGCTCAACTTATCTCTCTAAAAAACGCCGTTAAATGAGGTTAAAATAATGAAACATGAACTTGTCCTGATTCTAGATTTCGGTTCCCAATATACCCAGCTTATTGCTAAATGTACCCGGAAAATAAAAATCTACTCCGAAATTGTGGCTTATAATATCAGCTATGAAGAAGTCCTGCAAAAGAATCCCAAAGCTATCATTCTCTCTGGCAGTCCCTTCAGTATCACAAATCCCGAAGCCCCTATCCCGGATAAGCGAATTCTCGATTTAAACATTCCCATTCTGGGAGTCTGCTACGGTATGCAGTTACTTTCCTATCTGGCCAATGCCAAGGTTGAAAAAGCCGATAAAAAAGAATATGGCTATGCAGAGATCAAAATTGAAGATCATTCTGATATTTTTGCCGGTCTGGCTGATAAAGAAGCTGTCTGGATGAGTCATGGCGATGCTGTCCTGGAATTACCGGAAGGCTACCAAAGACTGGCTTATTCCGAAAACTCCGATTTCTCTGCTATTAAACATAAAACAAAACCTGTCTTCGCCTTCCAGTTTCACCCCGAAGTGGTTAATACCCAAAATGGCCTGAAAATGCTCTCCAACTTCCTCATTAATATCAGCGGTTTCCAGGGTGACTGGACTTCCGAATCCTTCATCGAACAGGAGTTGAAAGATATTAAGATCAAAGTAGGCCAAAGTAAAGTTATCCTTGGTCTCAGCGGTGGGGTGGACTCCTCTGTCGTTGCTGCTCTTCTGCATAAAGCCATAGGCAAACAACTTGTCCCTATTTTCGTGGATACAGGATTACTCCGTAAGAATGAAGCCGAAGAAGTAAATGATATCTTTGTTAATGCCTTCGGTGTCGATTTGATCACCGTCAAAGCTGAGGATATCTTCCTGAGCAGACTCAAAGGCGTTACCGATCCTGAAGAAAAAAGAAAGATCATCGGCCTAACCTTCGTCGAAATCTTCGAAAGCGAATCTCTCAAACATCAGGATGCTGACTTCCTGGCTCAAGGAACTCTTTACCCCGATGTCATCGAATCTGTTTCCTTTAAAGGTCCCTCCGCAACCATCAAATCTCACCATAATGTGGGCGGTCTGCCTGAAAAAATGAACCTCAAACTGATCGAACCTCTCAGAGAATTGTTCAAAGATGAAGTCAGAGCCGTCGGCCGTGAACTCGGTCTTCCCGAAAAAATGGTCAAAAGACATCCTTTTCCGGGACCTGGCCTGGCTATCAGAATCATCGGTGATATCACCAGAGAAAAAGTTAAGGTTCTCCAGGAAATAGATAATATCTTTATCGAAGAACTGCATTTGAACAACCTTTATGATCAAACCTGGCAAGCCTTCGCTGTCTTGCTGCCTATCAATTCTGTCGGCGTCATGGGTGATGAAAGAACTTACGAAAATGTCTGTGCTCTCAGAGCCGTCGGTAGTACCGACGGGATGACTGCTGACTGGACTGAACTGCCCTACTGGTTCCTCAAAAGAGTGTCCAACCGCATTATTAATGAAGTCAAAGGCGTTAATCGTGTGGTCTATGACATCAGTTCCAAACCTCCGGCAACTATAGAATGGGAATAGAAATATGAATAACTCAAAATTTGTCATTGCTCTTTTGCTATGCTGGTTAACTTATTCAATACTCCCGGCTATTATGATCAGTAAGATCGGGGATTACTCCATTACTACTGAACAGATCGATTCACTTCTCAAAGTGGATAAAAAAAGCAGCTCCGACCAAAAAGCCCGAGATGCTGCCTATGATAAGTTAAAAAAAGAAAAAGCCCTTCTGACTTATGCCTTGGAAAACAAAATCTCTGTCGATGATCAGGAAATCGAAGAATATTTCCTGCAAAAGTTTAAAAAACACCCTAAAATCAATACAAATGGTAAATTCGATAAACAAAAATATGATAAATTAAAAGAAACTCCGGAATTAAAACAGATTTTTGTCCACCTGCAGAATGAACTTCTACCCCTGAAAGTAGAAAAAATTATCAAACAAAACTACTCTTACTCTGAAGATCAACTTGTTCAGGAATTCCTCAAGATTAAAACAAAACTCGATCTCAGTTTTGTTCTTATCGAACAAAATGACGCCCGAACTCCAACTCTCTGCTCTCCTGAAGGTGCTTTTAAATATTTTAAACAATTCCGTAAAGTCTATTCCTCCAAGAGGATCACTCCCGAAAACGGAAACCAGATCTGGAAAGATTACCTGGCCTATGAAAAGAAAAAAACTCCCGATTATCTGACTAATGTCAGTGCCTGGGAATGCAAACAATATTATGAACAAAATAAAGATAGCTATGTGTCGCCCGATAGTATTCAATTAGCTTTTGTCTTTGTACCTGTCTTGGTTGATACCCTTTCCGGTGTTAAAAACTACCAAAAAACCAAAGAAAAAGCCTTTAAAATCCAGACATCCAATAATTTCTTTAAACCCAGCCTGACCAAACTTCCTGATGTACAAATATCAAAAACCCCCTGGACCAGTGTCGAAGCAGAATTCCCCTATCTTGGCTCTTTGGCTGATTACCAGAAAGAACTCTCTTACCTAAGAAAGAATGAAAGATTCGATAAAATGATAGAAATGTCTGAAGGTTGTGTCATTGTTTACTATCTGGATCGTAAAAAATCTGCCTCAATTTCCTACGAAGATGCTTTGCCTTCCATCAAAGAAACTCTGCTCAAAGAAAAAGAATACAGTCAGACTCATGACTTTCTGGAAAAAATCCGTAAACTTATGCTCAGAACAACCACTCCAGACTCTCTATACTACTTTTTCGGTTCCCTGAAAAAAGCAAACGATTTGTCTCTTCTCGTTAACCTGCCTGAAGTGCAAAATAAAAAAGCTCTTATGGATGATGTCCTCAAACACCAACAAGGTGAAGTAGGCTCTCCCCTGAAAATCTCCGATAACTATTATATGATCTACAGACTTAATAAATTCAATAAAGTCACCTCTGCTGACTATAAAATGCAAAAAAAGACCTTCCAGGAAGAACTTTTAAACCTTAGATTTAAAGAATGGTTAGACTCTTATTTAGAAAAAAATCTTAAGTATTAGCAACTTTTCCTTGACAGAATCACCCTTGCCCGGTTTTGTGATTCAAGTATGTGAAATCAATGGCGAGATAGCTCAGCCGGTAGAGCAGAGGCCTGAAAAGCCTTGTGTCCCCAGTTCGATTCTGGGTCTTGCCACCATAAATCAGCACTCTTCGGAGTGCTTTTTTTGTATTATTCACTCTCTAATACATAATTCTTAAACTTACCTTTTCCTCTATCTCTCTTCCTGGCTTCGCGTCTCCGCGTGAGAATATCTCGAAAAGTGGCCCCCCTCTTTCCATCTCCCGTCCATATAGTCCATTTAGTCCATATTGTCCCTTTCTCGAATAATCGGGTACACTAAGTAGTCGTCATTTCTCAATCCTCAAACCTTCCAGAAAAATCAATTGACTCCCTACCCCCTTTTTCTACTCTGCATTCAGAATAATAAATATATTTGTGCAGGTAAAATTATGAAATTTTGCGTTTCTATGTTTTCTCTCCTATGCTTTCTTTCAGGTCTGTTCGCTATACCTCTAATCACAGGTTGGAATTCTCCTTCAATCTCCTCCCAAACAAATATGTCCCAACTTGTAACCCTCTACCCTGAATCCCTCTATGTGGCTTCCTTAGAAGATGGCCCCCAAAATTATTGTTTTTCTCTACAAAACTACCCAACTCTCAAAAAATCCTTCGCTAATTTTATCTCTCGCAAAGATGATCATAAATTCCTTGAATATGCTTTCCCCAACGGTTTTTTGCAAATTCAGCTCTTAACTGGACAGAATAATATCTTTATCAAAGATCACTCCTATTATTTTGTCTATACCGGCACTACCTTCCGGGCTAACCTTAAAGACAAATTCCTTCTTTACTTTCAAGGCTGGAAAGGACACTTCTCGAAAGATACAGATCAAGCCATCAAGACTTCTGACTTGATTGACAGCTGGTATCAAAAACTCCCCGATGAATCAACCGTCTATTTTGATAATATGACCGCTAAAATGCTCTATAAATCCGATTTGGCTGATATTAGCCTCGGTCGGGGCAAGTTTGAAATAGGTAACAATATCAGTGGTTCTGTAATTCTAAGTAATAAAGCTAATGAATATGGCTATTTCCAAAATGAGATCAAACTTGGCAAACTCACCCTGTCTTACCTGTTGGCTGATTTAGTACCGGACAGTACCAGATCCGGCTTATATGACATTAGCAATAAATATCTGTCCGTCCACCAATTCTCCTGGAATCCCTCTCCTACAAGCAGAATCTTTCTGGGCGAACAAATTATCTATGGCAACAGAAGTATTGATCTAAAGTACCTTCTGACCGTTTCGCTCTATAGAGTTATGGAACATAAGCTGGGCGACAGAGACAATGAATTGCTTTTTGGCGGATTTCAATTAGGTAAAGCTGATAAAAACCTTTTCTATACAAATATCATCTTGGATGAATTTTCTCAAGGCAAGATCTTCTCTTCCTGGTGGGGTAATAAATATGCTATCCAAACTGGTAACTGTACTCAAATAAATAAGCATCTACGTTTAGGTGTCGAATTTGTTGCCATCAGACCCTGGACCTATACTCATAAAGACTTTGTGAACAAATTCTCCCACGATAATGTCGGCCTGGGTTATCCCCTTGGCAGTAATCTTATCGTCGGTGCTCTGGAATTGAATTATGTTATCAATAACTCCCTCCGCTTCGATTCAAACCTTTGCTGGGGAAAACAAGGAAGTGTCGGTAATACTTTCGAAACTAATTATCAACTCCGCCCTTCAGATAATGCCAGTTGGCTCGAAGGTGAAAATAAAAATGTCAGCCTCTTCAAAGGTGTCGCAACTTGGCAATTCCTCGCACATCACAACCTAAAAGCAGGATATATGAATAAAATGACCCCCTTTAAATCCGATATTTACCATCATGAATTCCAAATCGGCTATCAGGCAGAATACTAATGATTTTTGATCCCATTATTCTCGGCTTTTCTATTGTTCTTCTGGTAGTAAGCTACGGCTTGTTTAGAACCACTCTTTATCCTAGAAAACAACAGCTCAAAAAAATATCCGTTGTCGTCGCTGCCAGAAATGAAAAGCATAATATCTCAGATCTCTTCTGCTGCTTTCAAAACTTTGATTATCCTGAAAACTTGCTTGAATTGATCGTTGTCGATGATGCCTCTACAGATGGAACTTTTGAACTTATGCAGGAACTTGCTCCAACTGTTAAAAATTTGAAAATCCTGAGATTAACTGAGAAAGACCTGCAATACCGAGGAAAAAAAGCTGCTTTGAAACTGGGTATTGAAAATTCATCCGGTGAAATTATCATGCTTACCGATGCAGATTCTTTGCCTCCAAAGAACTGGATTAAAAGCTTTGTCAGCTATTTTACTAACGATAATATTGGTATGGTAGCCGGCTATGCTCCGGAAGTTACAGACTCAAAGTTCAACTACTTCATCAGACAATTGAATCTCTCTCTCATGGCCTCAGTTATTGGACTGGGCCTACCCCACAGCTGTTCCGGATGTAATATGGCCTTTACTAGAAAAGCCTACAACACCGTCGGTGGTTATGAATCCTTCAAAAACTCTCTCGCTGGTGATGATAAAATGATGATGAAAGCTATCTTCACTGCCGGTTACAAAATTCTCTACAATCCCCATATTAAACTGTTTACTAAACCATATAAATCTAATTTCATCGATCAGCAAAAAAGACGCTATGGTAAAATGAAAATGTCCTTCTGGTACTTTCAGGTCATCTCTCTCGCTGCAATCTTCGTCTATTCTTATATCACTCTCAAACTGATCTTCGACTTTAATTATCTTGATCTGATTGTTTTTCTGGCTGGTATTTCTGTTTATTGGATATCCTCCTCCAGCATCCTAAAAGAAAAAATTCGAATAAACCAGTTCCTCTATCTCTTAGCATACCCCTATTATGCTATTTTCTTTACCATCTGGGGACAATGCTCAAAATGGAATTGGAAGTAGTATGAACAAAAAACTTATTTTTTATGGCAAAATTATCCTCTCTTTTCTCATTCTTTACTTTATTTTTAGAAAGATTGACCTGGTGAAAACTTATCAATACTTTACTGAACTCAGTAGTATGACTCTTTTTTTGCTATTGCTTACCACATTTATAAAATTTTATACTCAATACTCCAACTGGAAATCAAATTTGTGTATTAATCCTAAATACAAACCAAATACTATAGAAATACTTAAATCTCATTTTATCGGAATAGCTCTCAGATTCTTAGTACCTGGCGGACATGCCACTTTTGCCAAAGTCTTTTATGTCAACAATTCCAGCAAAAAAGCCACCTTTATCTCCATTTGGATCGAAAAATTCTTCCAGTCCTGGATCATTCTGTTTTATGCTTCCTGGGCCGCTGTCTTCTTCTACAAACAGTTTAACCAACTCCTCTTGCTGGCTTTGGCTTTTCTGATCACCCTTATACCCTTTATTCTCCTCATTATGCCTAATAAATTTAAAAAATATGACTTCACCGAATACTGGTCTGCTTATAGAAAACACTTTATTTCTATTATTGTTATGCAAATTGGATTTGTTTTCCTGACTTTTTATCAGTATCATATTATAGTTAACGAATTTCATGCTATCAGTTTTCTGAATACTTCTATGCTTGTTGCCCTTATTCTCTGTTCAAACCTTATTCCCATCACTTATGGCGGATTAGGCTTGCGGGAAACTTTCTCCGCATACTATTTCACAAAACTTGGTGTTCCTGGTGAAATCGCGGTCAGTGCTTCTTTGACTATCTTCTTCTTCAACTCTATCCTGCCGGCTCTTCCGGGATTATACTATATCATTGCCGATAAAAAAAGAAAACCAGATTCACCGTAACTACTCAACTTCCTCTTTCTGTTCTCTTCCCCAATATCATTTATTTTGTCTATATAGTCCATATAGTCCCTATCGTCCATTAATCTACCTTTTTATCCCGAGTATAAGGAAATTTAAGAATAAATTCTGAACCTACATTTTGGATTGATTTAACTTCAATAACCCCATTATGTAAATCCATTAATCGCTTTACTATCGAAAGACCAAGCCCCGTTGTCGCTTCCCCAAGTGTTCCTCGCCGACTTGCTTTTGTAAACTTGTCGAACAAACATGGTATAATATTCTCCGCTATCCCTATCCCAGTATCTTTGATGCTCAATTGACAATATTTTGCTGCCTCTGCTTCATATAAACTGGAAGTGATGATTATACTCCCCTTGGGCTGGGTGAATTTTACCGCATTCGAGATTAAATTATTGAGAATCTGCCATACCCTTTCCTCGTTCAGTTGAGCGTATAGTGGTGTCTCAGAATAATCAATTGTCAGAGTAATATCCTTCTTATAGGCAATTAACTTGAAATTACTCTCATAGGCTTTTAAAATCATGTTTAAATCTAAAACATCTAAATCTAGTTGAAAACTCTCCAGCTCCATTTGGTGTGCTTCAAGTATATCATTTACCAACTGAATCGCCCTTTCACTGGATATGTTGATAATCTCAACATAATTGACTAAATTATCATTTAGCACTTCCAGTTTTATCAAGTCAACTATCGAGTGGATACTGCCAATCGCATTCTTTAAATCATGAGAAACTATACTCAAAATAGTATCTTTAGAATTGTTTAACTGGGTCAACTCCTGCTTCTGCTGCTCAATTTGCAGATTATATGCTTTCAATTCCTCATTCTTTACCCGGTAAAATTCCTTTTCCTTCTCGTTCTGCTGCAATTGAAACCTGGCTTCGGCTTCTACTATCTGCTGTGACATGTCTTCATTGAACTTCTTTTGGCTCAAATTAAGATACTTCTCCAAATATTCAATAACAGTCTCATGATCTCCGGTAAGCTTGCAAAAATCTGCATAATCCTTGTACAACGATAAAAGGGTTGAATTATTGTTAAAATTTTCCGTGCAAAGTAAAGCTTTTTTGAAATACTCTCTTGCTAATTCAAGATCTGTCTCCATAAAAATATTGCCCAGCTCTTTACAACTTGTAATGATGAAATTTTTAATTCCCAGCTCTTCACTGATTGTCATTGATTTCTTATAATATTCTATCGCTTGTTCTAATTTCCCGCTGATTTTATAAATACCGGCTATATTGTTATACACTGCAGGTAACTGTCTTTTATCCTTTCTGTCTTCCCAAATCCTTTTGGCTCTCTTGTAATAACCCATCGCTAATTGTAAATCATCAAGTGATAAATAAATATTCCCAATATTGTTAAAGGAACTGCCTAAATTCTCTGATTCCTTGGCAGCCCATCTTAACTTTAATGCCTTTTTAGAAAACAGTAATGCACTGGGATAATCCTTGATCTTTCTGAAAATAATGCTAATATTGTTATATGTAACTGCTATGCAGGAATTATCATTCATGGCTTGTGCTCTTTCCACTGCCTTAAACATAAAACTCAATGCAAGATCATAATTCCCCAAGCATAATTCTACAGATCCCATATTCGTCAAACAACTGTAAACCGCATAATCATCCGGACTGTCTTGAAGCAGCTCATATGATTTCGACATTAACTCCCGTGCTCTGATACTGTCACCCTGAATATTGTAGCTGTTAGCTAAACTCTGGTATGCAGATCCTTCTAAATATTTATCTCCCGTAGTGCAAGCATATGTCAGAGTATGGTTTGCATACTCTCTGCTTAAATTAAACTCTCCTGCACTCCATAACTCATCTGATAAATAAACTCCCTTCTTTGCCTTAATCCTGAGATCCTGCTCCTCTTGAAAATCTTTGATCTGGATCAAAATTCTCTCTTCCATTTTGTCCTCAAACTTGTCTAAAAAACTCATCACTCAGCATGTTTAATATAAAATATCTACCAAATATAATAGGAGAAAAATTCTCTCATCCCAGTTTTTCTTTGTTTTTAATACAAAAAAAGCGGTTCATTTAAACCGCTTTAATTTTTTACTAATTCTTAAAAGAGCCCAGGAATCTTCATTCCGCCCGTTAACTTGGACATATTGTTCTCTGATAATTTCTCAACCTTGTCCTTAGCTTCATTAATAGCCGCTATGATCAAGTCTTCCAACATCTCAATATCTGTCGGATCAACAACTTCCTTATCAATCTTCAATGAAGTTAAATGATATTTCCCGTTCATCACTACCTTAACCATTCCACCACCGGAACTGGCTTCAATTTCCTGTACTGCCAAATCCTGCTGTGCTTTCAATAAATCCTGCTGCATCTTCTGAGCCATTTTGGCGAGATCCTGCATTCCTTTCTTTCCACCTGGAAACATAATACTCTCCTTTATTCTTGATTATTCTCTTCTGTCTCTACGGCTTCCTTTTTCTTATCCTTCTCCTTTTCTGGTTTAGGTCTCGGAGGAGCCGGTAATAGTACTAAATTTAATACTTCCTCTATTCTCTTCACAAAGAATACTTCCATTCCCTCTTTTACACTCTTCGGTACATCATCCCAGGTGTCTCTATTCTCATCAGGAATAATTACTTTCTTGATCCCGGCTCGCTTTGCCGCTAATACCTTCTCCCTTAAACCGCCAATAGCCAGTACTTTTCCGGGAAGTGTTATTTCTCCGGTCATTGCTATATCGTACTGAACTTTCCGGCGTGTTAAAAGCGATGCTAAAGATGTTGTTAAAGTCACACCCGCAGATGGCCCGTCCTTCGGTACAGAACCTGAAGGCAAGTGAATATGGATGTCGTATTTATCAAAATCCTTGATATCAATCCCATACTTCTTATAATTGGATTTCAAATAACTCATAGCTATCTTCGCAGATTCTTGCATCACTTCACCCAAACGGCCTGTCAGAATCAAACGCCCCTTACCAGGCATCATTGATGATTCACAGAATAAAATCTCTCCTCCATAGACTGTCCAGGCTAAACCCGTTACTATGCCTATCTCAGCTTCCCTGTTGGCCATCTCTAACATGTATTTATGATTACCTAAAAATTCTTTTACATTCTTACTGGTAACTGTTACTTTTTTGAAATCAACCGCATTTTCCGCTACCCTCCTCGCTACCTTTCGCATGATCGAAGCAATAGTCCTCTGAAGAGTTCGTACTCCTGCTTCTCTTACATAGTAACGGATTAATTCCCGCACACAGGTGCTTTCCATCTTGATCTCTTTCGCTGTCAAACCATTGTTTTCCATCTCTTTGGGTATCAGATAATCCTTCGCTATCTGCACCTTTTCATCCTCAATATAACTGGAAAACTCGATGATCTCCATCCTGTCTCTCAAGGCAGGAGGTACTGTTTCCAATGAGTTGGCAGTTGTAATAAACATCACTTCCGACAAATCAAATGGCTGATTTATATAATTATCCATGAACGTGGTATTCTGTTCAGGATCTAAAACTTCCAATAAGGCTGATGATGGATCTCCCCGGAAATCCTTCCCGATCTTATCTATCTCATCCAGCATGAATACGGGATTGCCCGTTCCGCATCTCTTCAATTCATTGAGGATCTTGCCAGGCATCGCTCCGATATAGGTACGGCGATGTCCTCTGATTTCTGCCTCGTCATGAATACCGCCTAAAGATAGTCTCACGAACTGCCTCTTCATCGATCTCGCTATGGATTGCCCAAGAGATGTCTTGCCTACTCCCGGAGGGCCTACAAAACACAAGATCGGTCCCTTCAACTGATGCTTCAGCTTCTTGACCGCTATGAACTCCATGATCCTCTCTTTCGCCTTCTCCAAACCAAAGTGATCTTTCTCTAAAACACTGCTGATCTTCTTCAAATCCAGCCTGTCCTTACTGTATTTCTTCCAGGGAAGACTTATTATCCAGTCCAGATAATTGATAATCACTGAATACTCCGATGCTCCCGGTGACATCATACTTAATTTCTGCAATTCCTCTGTGGCTGCTTCCAATATATTCTCAGGCAAATTTGCCTTGATGATCTTTTTCTTCAGATTGTTGATTTCCTGCGAAAATTCGTCAGACTCTCCCAATTCCTTCTTAATGGCCTCCATCTGACCCCGTAAATAATACTTCCTCTGGTCCTCATCCATCGTCAACTGTACATTACTGCGGATCATATTCTCCAAGCGGGACTGCTTGATCAGTTCTGCCAAACTCTTCTGCAGTAATTCATATCTCCTCGTTAAATCGAAGGTCTCCAGAATTTCCTGCTTTTCTTCTACTTCTATCCCAAGATTCCCGGCAATGATATCTGCTACTCTGCTGTTTTGCTTTATGCTCTTCAGCCCGAATATCAATTCTCTGTTCATTTCACTGCTTTCAACAACTATCTTCTCTAAAAGTTCCAGGGTCACTTTCTTCAATGCCTGTATTTTCGGATTATTATCCAGATTCTCATTGATAGTCTCTACCTCTGCCATCATGAAAGGATGATGCTGAATTATTTTCTCTACTTTGATCCGCGATACTCCCTGCAATAACAGACTGATCGACCCATCCTGATTCCTCAACATTCTTAATATCGTCACAGCACAACCAAATGAATAAATATCTACTTCACCTTCTTCATCTAATCCTCTGGATAAGAAAAATCCCAGTAACTTGTCGTTAGCTAAGGCATAATCTACTACTTTCTTATGCGTCTCATCTGAAACTACCAAAGGTATCATTAAAAAGGGAAACATGACTATATTATTAATATGAATTACCGGCAAATTGCGAGGAACTCTGTTTTGTTCTTCCATTTTCTCTGGTCTCCTTATTTCTTACACTCATTATAATCTAAAGAAAATTTATTTAATTGTCAATCTTAATTTCTGTAACTTATTCCTCTTGCGTACTTTTAGTGCAATCTTACTTGCTTAGCTCCTTATTCCTGATGCTGTTAACCACCAGAAACACAGCCCATTCTTCACCATTAATAATTAATAATTGACAATTAACCATTAACTATTAACCTCCAATCCCTTGTCAAGCTAAACCTCTGTTTCCAATTGCATCAGACCATAATCTCCCTTTAGCTTCTCTCTAGATCCTTACTAGCTCCTTACTGGTTGCCTGCGGGTTTACTTTTTTATCAATCCTTCTCAGATAATATATTTTGATCTCTTCCCCGTCCGTGTTTGTCTGTGAAAGTCTGTGTTGGTCAGTGTTCCTATAAGTGTTTTCCTCAATCCTTTTTCCTTAATCCTTTCTCTCCCTATCTGCGATTATCAGCGAAATCTGCGTCATCCGCGTTCTATTAACCGTCTCTACCCATAAAAAAAAGGGCGGGATTTCCCGCCCCATGACACTGAGAGCTGCTAATACTAAGCGTAAGTTGAAATTTTGGAGCTGCCACTACCTAAACTGGCATAGGCTCCAAATACGTCTTTCGCGAAATTGTAAGTTTGTGTTACTCCATTGTTGGATCCTCCGGAAGAACCATTCAATAAATCAAGCGTCTTCGTGACCACCTGTGAATTGAATACGCTTTTATCTCCCATTACTCCCAACGCATTGTAAGTATCACTATTGCTGAATGATGATCCGAGATCAAGCACTGCAGACGGAGACGTTGACGATGAACTCTCCGTTGATCCTGATGTTCCTGAGGAACTTGAACTGGAAAGCGAGTAACCAAGACCCGTACTTCCCATGCTTCCGGATATTGAACTGATATCCATACTACCTCCTTAAGCTGCATCAGGCAAATTCAAACTAATTATACTTATTTCAAAATATATGTCAATTTATTTCTTTTTCTGCCGATATATATTAGTTGAACTCTATTTATTCCCCTTCTCCCTACCCCAACTCTCAACTCTCAACTGTACATGTCCATATCGTCCATATTGTCCATATAGTCCATTGAGTCCCTTCTCCAACTCATGACTCACGACTATGGACTCATGACTTTCAACATTTCCTTTCTTGTGACTGTTATTTGTCTTGACATCAATATCTGATTTGCATTTAATTAATACTATTGGAATCCAGACACATAGCTTTAACCAAAGTGTCTATATTATTATGTGTTTCTTTTCTTATCAGGAGGTAACATGCGTTTCATATTTTTCTTTATTTTGATTAACTGTCTAACTTCTTCCCTAATCTCTCAAAATACTCTCTTTTTACAACATAATATTGTGAATGGCTTTTACTTAGCCGCCGGGATAGATGTAGGTGATCTTGATTTGGACGGTTTTGTTGATGTCGTTGGCGGATCAGGTGCAAACTCAGGAAATACTGTCATCTGGAACAAAAACTTAGGAACTGCTCCACTTACTTGGGAAACCTTCGTTATCGATAATAACATAAATGGAGTATTATCAACCCAAATAGCAGATTTAAACGGTGACGGTCATCCCGATATAATAGCCGCAGCTTGGGAAAGTGCACAGATTGCTGCTTATTATAGTAGTGGAACCAACCCCTTAACCTGGCAAAAACAAATTATTGAAACAGGATTCCTTTTGGCTCACGAAGTTTACGCTGACGATTTGAATAATGATGGTAACATTGACCTAATTGCAGCCGCTGCAGTTAGTAATGAAATATCTGTTTGGCTCAATCAGGGCGGGAATCCCATTGTTTGGCAAAAAACTGTTTTGTCCCAGAACTATGCAGGTGCCAGATCAGTCTTCTCCGCTGATTTAAATAATGACGGAGTTAAAGAAGTTGTCGGAGCCGGGTTTGACAATAATAAAATATCCTATTGGAAACAGATTGATTTTGAACCTTACTGGGAAGAAGTAGTTGTTACGGATGACTTTATAGGTGCTCATAGAGTTAGAACTTATGATATTGATAATGATGGTCATTTGGACATCCTGGGCGAAGCATATACTTCCGGTAAAGTCGCTTGGTGGAAAAACTTAGGCACCGAACCTTTAACTTTTCAAAAATACACAATCGATGATGATTTTGAACTAAGTCAGGATGTGATTGCTGCAGACTTTAATGCAGACAATCTTCTGGAAGTAGTGTCAACTTCTGAAAATACAGCAACTATGGCAATCTATTATCAAACCCCGACAAATCCTGGATTGTGGACAAAAGAAATTATCTCCAATACCTATACTAACCCCTGGAGATTAGAAACCTGTGATCTTGATGCTGATCAGGATATTGATATCATTTCCGGAGCCTACCAATCAGGAACAATAGATTATTGGGAAAACCTGCTCTATAGCTGTTACTTTTTTGCTGACAGAACTTCAGGACATGCACCACTTACAATTAATTTCTCTTGTATCGACAATTCTCCCGTACCCTATACGAACTTTGCCTGGGATTTTGATAATGATTATGTCATCGATTCCAACCTGCAAAACCCCTCCTTTACTTTTACCGAAATTGGTATCTATCCTGTAACTTTGACCGTATCTAATGATATTGAATCAAAAACAATTACCCTTGACGATTATATCACTGTGTTCAATGGCGAAACAGCCCTGTCTTTTACTAATAGCCAGGCTCTCGCTGCTTCTGAATCTTCTCCTGAACTAAATCTTACCCAGGCTCTAACCTTGGAAGCCTGGATCTTTCCAACAGGGTGGGGCGTCAATAGTACTCATGGTTTTGGTAGAATAATTGACAAACAAAAATTTTCCCTCTACCTAAAAAAAGAATCAAATATTCTCAACAATAACTGTTTGGTTTTTCAGTTTACAAACCTGAATAATGCCACCTTCTACTGCTTTACTCCCGATAATTCCCTCCAATTGAATATCTGGCAACATGTTGCTATTTCCTATGATGGTAATTCTCTTCTTAAAATGTATATCAATGGCATTGAACAAAATGTTGAATTCAGCACTAACCCTCCCAACGGTGCCATCGCTGATAATACAAATAATGATCTGCTGATTGGTGCCGGTATCACAAATTCCAATAACTTTCAAGGAGTTATTGACGAAATCAGAATTTGGAATTCTGTCCGCTCTCTTGAACAACTAACTGATTTCATGTCCGAAATTATCCCCCAACCCCTTCCTGAGATGATAGCCTATTATCAGTTTAATGATGCCTGGGGAAATCTGGCTCAGGATAACTCCAACCAAAATCACCCCCTTACCCTTACCTCAACTATCTGGGTTCAAGGTGCTAATTTAACTCATCCTCAAAGCATTGATGAAAACCAACCTCCATCTCCATCCCTCGAAATTATTGCTTACCCTAATCCCTTTAACCCTGCTGTTAATCT
Organism: uncultured Candidatus Cloacimonadota bacterium; assembly: GCA_964419225.1. Classification (GTDB taxonomy): domain Bacteria; phylum Cloacimonadota; class Cloacimonadia; order Cloacimonadales; family CAYQPF01; genus CAYQPF01. The sequence goes on from CAYQPF010000066.1 coordinate 16,093, forward strand.
CATGCTCAATATTAAAAAACATGACTTATACAAACTATCTATCTATAATGCCAAAGGTCAACTTGTTAAAAATATTTTCAATCAGATTCTCTCGCCCGGTAAATATGAATTCTCTTGGAATGGCTCCTCTCAATCCAAGAACACCTCTCCCTCCGGTATCTACTTCTGCAGATTATCTTCAACATCTCAGACTACAACCCGGAAAATTCTTCTCCTGAAATAGGACTAGCGTCCAGCTTATTATACTTGTATCATACTTCAGGTTCTGACACTTTCAGAACTCCTGGGGTCAATTAATACGAACTTAAAATTGACTAGCGTCCAGCACCATTGCATGGAGCATATTATGCAGATATCATATTTGCTGTACTGATACTCTTCCCCTCCCCTAATTCTCAACTCTCAACTGTACATGTCCATATCGTCCATTGAGTCCATTGAGTCCCTTCCCAACTCATGACTCATGACTATGGACTCTCAACTCTCAACTTCCCTAATTCTCAACTCTCAACTCTCAACTCTCAACTCTTAACTCTCCCCCTTTTTTTCCCCTTGACACATTCTTTCTCATAATTATGCTGCACCTATGTGCAATAAGAGAGGTGGGATGAAAAGAAGAAAAAAAGATGATCTCGAAAGCAGAAAAGAAGAAATGCTCGATGTAACTTTTAAATTCTTTCTGGAAAAGGGCTTCGATCAGTTCAGTATGGAGGACCTGGCTAAAGAAATGGGTTGTGCCAGACGCTCTCTCTATACCTATTTCAAAAGTAAAAATGATATTTATATGGCTTTGTATCTAAGAAATGTTAAAATAAAATCTGACGCTCTGGTAGAAATTTTAAAACTTGATGCTCCTCCTGACATTGTTCTCACAAAGTTTCTCCAGGAAACCTACAAAATTTCCCTAAAATATAAAGATTTTACCAAATTTCAGTTAAAAATGGATAGTTCAGATTTTGATTGGAATCTTATTTCTGCAGAGTATCAGGAACAGTATAATGTCTCTGCAAGAGAATATTTTGACTCTTTTACAAATCTAATTCAAAGAGGAATCGATACAGGGATCTTCAAAAATGATATACATCCCAGAGTCATTGTCGCAGAAATGCTCTATGCCTCAAGAGGAGTTATCAACAGAAGTATTCTGTTTTCTGATTCAACCTATGTTATTGTCAGAAATTTAGTCACTCCTGAAGAATTTGTTAATGTCTGCATCAGGATACTTGTAGATGGTTTGAGAAAATAAAAAAGAGACAGCCTGTTCGGCCAAACAGGCTGAGGTAAGAATTAATTTATACCTAATAATACCTCATTATGTCTCCTTTATTTTGTCAAGTAAAACTTATTGTTTTTCCTATGAAGGAGGTGGATCATGTTTAAAATCAAACAGTTATATCCTGCTGTAATGATTTTACACTTTCTCTGGCGTTTTTAAGATATCCAAATATTATTAATTCACTAACTAAATAATGGAGGAATCATGAAAAAAATCAGCAAATCAAAAAAAATAATTATCCTGTGTCTATTTGTTGTTCTCTTGACAACAATATCTCTGATTAACGCCAATCAGAAAAAAACCGATACCATTCTTCCTGAGGCTCTGATTTCTGATCAGGAAGAAATCATTACTGTTACTAAAACAACCAAATACTCAGACTCCAGTCTTTCAATTAAATTTAACTCTAAAACCAATGAAATTCTTAATGTAGAAGAAAACGGTGTACAGGTAAATCCTGCTGAGTATGGCAAATACAAAGATACTATTGCTCAAATTAAAAAGGATGTTCATGAACAAAAGGCCTTGGAAATTAAAAGAGATGAGTTTAGTGCAAACATGGATGCTTTCATTCAAAAAGCTAATGATTATTTGAAAACCAAAGGTTATCAAACCGAGAAAGCTGCTTTTTATATGAAATTCAAAAATAACTGGCATCTGAATTTCAGTGATAAAGCTTATCTGAACAAAAAGAAACTACCAGCAAATATCACAGCTGAATTATTCAAACTTTACAATGAAACAACAAAAAATCAAAAAACTCTGATCATCAGTCTGCCTGATGGTCTCGCTAAAATAAATGTAGAGAATTATCGTCTGAATGTCACTCTTAAAGGTTAAACTAATTATGGGAGAGCGGTTCATGCTGCTCTCCAGAATTCTCAAAATTCCAGAGGTTATTATGAAAAAGATCATGCTCATCATAGCAATTACATTATTAATCAATATTTCAAACACTCTCAGCCTCTCTGCACTCGATATTCACAACACTCTTCAAAACAGAATTAACCCCCTCTTAGCTTCTACCTTCATTGGCAGTGCTTCCTATGATGATGATTATGGCCCGTCTCTGCTGATCGATAACGACGGTTTTATCTATTTATGCGGATTCACTACTGCTGCTTCTTTCCCTTATCTCAACGGATATGACTCCTCCTTTAATGGCGGTAAAGATATTTTCATCGCGAAATTCAGTCCAGATTTACATACCTTGATCGCCTCTACTTTTCTCGGAGGCAGCTATAATGAAACTGAAGCAACTATGACTTTTGACCCTTCCCAACAAAACCTCTATATTGCCGGATATACTAATTCCCAAGACTTCCCTGTTACTGAAGGTGCCTATGATACATCTAATAATGGGGGATATGATGGTTATGTTTTAAAAATTGATAAAAATCTAACCAATCTCCAGGCTGCAACTTACTTCGGTGGAAGTGCCAACGAAGGCCAGCAATGGCCCAAACTCGATATAGCTGTCAGTCCAAACGGAAATGTTTACCTTACAGGTCTTACCTGTTCTACTGATTTCCCTTTCATCACAGGTATTTCCAACGATTCTACCTATGCCGGGGGTGACATTGGAGGCGATTCCTTTGTGGTAAAATTCAATCCTGATTTGACTGAATTACTGGCTTCAACTTACCTCGGTGGGGATGCTAATGAATGGAGAATGTCTCTTGTTGTTGATAATGCCGAAAATGTCTTTGCCTGCGGTGAAACTGAGTCCGGTGATTTTATTTTCACTCCCGATGCTTATAATAATTATTTTCATGGTGGTTCAGATATCTTTATCTGTAAATATGACAGTAATTTATCAACTCTTATATCCGCGACCTCCTTCGGTAAAAGTAACTTTGAAGAACCTCTCGATATTGCTCTTGCTCCGGATTCCTGTATTTTTATTACAGGCTATACAAAGTCCTCCAACTTCACAACCACCCCTGGTGCTTATGATAACTCCTTTGCCTCCGGTGGCCGTGATGGCTATATCGCCAAATTCAATAACAACCTGACTCAACTCCAGGCTTGCACTTTCCTGGGAGGCACTCTCAGAGACGATCTTACGACAATTCTGATCAGCGATTCCGGAAAAGTCTTTGTCGCTGGAAATACTACTTCCACTAATTATCCAACTTCTGCCTATGCATATGATTCTTCTTATCATGGAGGTTCTGATTACGGTGATGCTGTTATTTCTGTCTTGGATAATGATCTGACTCAGCTTCTGGCTTCCACCTACATCGGAGGCAGTCTGGATGACAGAGCTTTAGACATCCGTTTGGATAGTGAAAGTAATATTCTGGTGGCTGGTTATAGCAAATCCTCCGACTTCCCTTTTATTTCAGGTGCATATGATTCCCTGAACACCGGGGTAACCGGAGATTGCTTTATTGCTAAGTTCATTCCTGATTTAGCTACTTCCATTGTAAGCAATACTCCGGAAAATAGTATGCCCCAAATTAACAATCTGAAATTGAACAACTATCCCAATCCCTTCAATCCTGAAACTTATCTGAGTTTCGAATTGCAGAAAACATCTCATGTTAAACTGCTTATCTATAACATCAAAGGAGAAAAAATCACAACTGTACTTGATACTATTCTTTCTCCCGGAACTTATACCCGGTCTTTCAACGCATCCGGCTTAACCAGCGGGGTTTATTTCTGTAAGTTAATTACAACTGAGAAGTCTATCACCCACAAAATACTCTTAATGAAGTAGCCATTAGCATGGAGCATATTTTGCAGATATCAGACTATTGTCATATCAATCACGAAATGACTATTGAAAAATCTCACCTACAATGTGTAAATGACTGGCGAGTCAATTCTCATCTAGAGAGGAGTACCCGCGAAGCGGGGGAGGTGTGTTTCCTGTCCTTTGAACCAGGGTAGATCAAATGAACGGTTATCTTTCTCTGATCTTACTGACAACTGACTACTGGCTACTGGCTACTATCCCCAAAGGAGGTTATATGAAATTACTATTCTCGCTCTTAATAACCCTAATCTTCACTTATCCCTGTTTTGCTCAAGACAATAACTGCCCTGTTACTATCTTTTACGGACTTAATGAAAGCCACAGTAATGATTGGGCACAGGTTACTTCTGATGGGCAAGTTATTATTTCTTACTACGATAAACTAACCCAAAACCTCATTTGTAAAACAATTCAACCTGAGGGCACTGAAACTGAAGAAATTATTGCTTCCGGTCCCCATCTCGAAATATCAGTTCTTCTCCTCGATTCTGCACAAAACCCGCACATCTTTGTTGCATCCTCAGATTCATTTGACCAGACTATAAGCCATTATTATAAAAATTCTGATAATCAATGGGAACATACAACAATCATGAATTTTCTCAATGAAGGTGGTGCCTTTATTTATGAACTTTCGGCTGATCTTGATTCCAATGGTTCCTTCCATCTTCTCGTCTTAAAAACACCATCCAATCCTGACTCTGAGGATTATTATTATGCTTTCGCCGATGCACATCTTTATTATCTCACAAACGCCTCCGGTGAATGGCAAAGAGACCTGATCCGCAGATACAACACTTATTGGACTCTGGATGAGTATGCTAAAACCTTTAATCGTCAGGATATTAAAATTGATAGTAATAATAATGTTCATATAATCTTTGGGGAACAGATCAATGCGATGAATTACAGCTCTCCAAGCCGATTGAATTATACCAATAATATTTCCGGAAATTGGGAAATTGAAGTTGCTGCTGATTATAATACCGGAACTCGTGACGATGGAGGTTGGTTTCCTTCTCTTGCTCTTGATAACAATGATACTCCCTGCATTGCCTACTGCTATATCGGTCGGGTTGGCAGCGGATCTGCACATAGTGCAAGACTCATGTTTGCAAAAAGAACAGCTCCCGGAACCTGGGACGCCGATACTGTTGCCACTTCCGATGCCGGATACTATGGTTCTGATGGCCGGGACTATACCGGAGCTCTTACTCATCTGGTTTTCGATACAAATAATGTTCCACATATTGCCTTTGCAGATATCGCCTCTTCTCATGCCGGACAAAATTATTTCAATCTCGGAAATGTCAGGTTTGCCGTCAAAAACAACAATAACTGGGATATCTCCACAATTTACGAGCAACCTCTGCCTAATGGCTTTTTCAACGCTACCGAAATGTACGGCATGTGCTTGCTTATATCAGAAGACAATACCATAAACGTTCTTGGTCAGGAAATAACAGTTCGTAATAGTGATGATTATGACCTTGATTTTGTTCATGTAAGAATTGAACCTCAGGATGTAAATGATAATTTGCAGCCAAATCAACCGCAATTCACAAACTACCCCAATCCCTTCAACCCTTCAACCACTTTCAGCTATAATCTCAAAGAAGACTGTCACATCACTCTGGAAATCTATAATCTTAAGGGTCAAAAAATCAGATCTATAATTTCTGACTATAAGAGTAATGGAGGTCACACTGTGACCTGGAATGGTAAAAATGATGCGGGCAAGCCTGCAACTTCAGGTATTTACTTTGCCAAATTGAAAACCGATAGGGGAGACGTTAAAGTAAAGAAATGTCTATTGCTGAAATGAGGGTTGTCTATATGGTCCATATTGTCCCTAAAGTCCATTTAGTCCTTTAGATTATTCTGTTCCTCCAGCATCTTCTCCCACCAAGTCTCCAACCCTTTGTCCCGTATAAGCTCCAGGGACTTTATTATCCCCTTCAAATGAGGCTTTAATGTGCTGAATTGTCTCAGTGCTTCACAGGGGAATTCTGCACATTCAGAACAGAAATCTATCCCTTTCTCTTCAGAGCATGTTCTAAATTGGCACATCCTGCAATGCAGATTCAATCGCTCACTCCTGCATCCGTCACACAGCGTCTCCTCTACTGTTTGCCCTGCTCTTATCGCATAAGCTTTAACTTTCTCCAGATCATTTTCCTGCGTAGCAATGTACAATTCACAGGAAGGACAAAATATTCCGCACACTGCAGCTGTATTAAAATTTATATCAACACTCATAAAACTATTTCCTTAAACATATTAATAACTTTGCAGAACATAGAAAAACATATGTAATTAGTCAAGTAAAATTTACTAGATTGAGAAGGAGATTTGCTAATTTAACTAACAAAAGTGTATTTCTAAAGAATTACAAACTGCTTTTATAATTTGTTTCTCTTATTTACCATTCACAATTATTATCATATCCTGTTTATCCTGTGCATCCTTGTTAAATAATTCTCTAAAAACATCTCTTACTTTTGTTCGGGTTAAACTTATTTCTCCAACTTCTTTATTGCAGATTTCCCTGTCGCACTGTTCGGATTCAACTCCACAGATTTCTTATAATTCTCAAGAGCCAGCTTTTTCTCTCCTGCTTTCAAATAAGCCTCTCCCAAACTGTCATACGCATTCCAGGATTCCGGAAACTCAATCGTATTGATTTTGAACACTTCTATTGCTTCTGCAAAGCGTTTTAACCCGCATAATTGATAACCCAGATCATTTAAAGGATTCTCTACTATACTGTAATACTTCAAAGAATCTGCCTTGATTTCCAGATACTTTATCCTGACAGACTCTGCACTACCACCTTTTAAGAGATTGTCCCGCAATACATCAGCCAAAGTGCTTTTCAGAATTACTTCCAAAGATTCTAGTTCAACCTTGTCTAACCATCTTCCCTGAACCATTATTCCCTGCATATCTTTGATATTTTCCACTTTCTCCAATGGATTTTTATTGGTTAGAATAAAATCAGCTTGTTTATTGACCTCAATTGTTCCAATACTGTTTTTTCCTGTCATAGCAAATACAGCTTTACCTGCGTTAAAAGTGCTTGTTTTAATAGCTTCATAAGGTGTGAATCCATTCTCTGTATAGATCTGAAGCTCTTCATGCACTGAATATCCAGGCACTATTGCTACAACCATTCCCGGAGTATCTGTGGATAATAATATGGGAACATCAGCCTCATGCAGCTTTCTTAAAAACATATTCCCTGTCATGCGATAAACCTCTATAAATTTACTGCCATTGTCACCTTTCATCTTCTTTGCATACTTTTTAGCCAACCCTTCAACCTGAATTTGATATGGATTATGACCAGCCAGATATTCAGGCATAAAACTCTTGAGCATGTATTTCAATTCCGGTCTTTTTAGGAATTTCTCTTTCTCGAATAATTGTTCCTGGATGATCTTGGGTATAACTAAGGTAGGATTTACAAACATCCCGGACGCTTTTACTTTCGCTACAATCTCATTCATCTCATGGTCTTTGCTCAAAAGATACTCTTGTGGAGTCAATTCTGTATCGTAATACTCCTTTACCCATTCCTCTATAACTTTCCCAAATAAAGCTCTCTTAAAAGAGAATTTGGAGTAATCTACTAACTCATAATCTAACTCTCCTACATGGGCAATTTCACGCATTCCTTCCTGAATAAACCTGTCCAAACCGACTTTAAATGGTATATGACCTATCGCATAGACTTTTTCCTGTCTCGCTATTTCCATGATCTTCACGAATTCTTTCTTAGATAAATCTCCATAGATCTTGATAAAATCATAATTCTTCTTTGTTGTAAGGATTGCACTTGCAGTGGGTTCAGGCCCATTATAAAACAGACCGCAGGTGAATAAGGTTGGTCCAAAGAACTCATTTCTCTTTTGTTGATCCTGCCAAACAAGCACCGAATCATTGGGGAAACTGTGAAATAATCTGACAGTCGTTACCCCATTTTTTAAAAATAGATTGAAGTAAGTATCTTTCTCATAATCCGATGTATAATGAGCATGCATATCGGCCAATCCCGGCATCAGGTATTTCCCATTTCCCTCAATTACTTGAGCATTTTCGGGAATTATTAGTACTTTGGCATCTACAATTTGCTTAATAGTACTGCCTTCGACGATAACCGTCTGATTCGGTATTACTACTTCTGCTGTCATCGGAACTAAATTTACATTCTTTATTACTTTAATCGCCTTGCTGTTTTCACTATATATACTAATACTCAAAGAAATGAATATTAGCACAAGCAGCAGAAGTTTGTTATTTATTTTCATTTTTAACTCCTTCTTTTAACTTTTTGATTTTTACTTTTTCTTCAGGTATGCAATTCAAATAGGACTCAAATAAGTGATGATATTCCCTGATTAATAGTTTCTCGGTTATTCCTTTCAAGAGATGATCGTTCATATCTTCCAGAATTATTTTGTATGCACTCGAGGTGTCTATGGTCATGATCACAAAATTCAAAGCTTTTTCTTTCCCGGGATTTCTGATTTCATCTAATACAGGAACAAAGATCTCTTTCACTGTTTGCATCAACTTCTCATTTGTGTATCGACGTTTCTCACTCATCCTCTCCGGATACTGAATGCTGTATAAAGCCCGGGTTCGGAATAAATTCCTTTCTTCAAACAAAGTCTTGACCCAAATAGTTATCCATAATAGCCCTCTCTGGCTTAAAGACATTTTTTCTATTTTTTTATCCTGAAGCACTTTCTGTGCTTTATTTAATAGTATTTCTTCATATTCATCTAATAAACTGTTCAACAAATCTTCTTTATTCTTGAAATGCCAGTAAACAGCTCCCCTGGTCATCTTCACATTTTCTGCCACCTCTTCTAACGTCGTTGTATCATACCCCTTTCTGCTGAACAATTCTAAAGCTGCATCTAAGATCGTTTTCCTAGTCACCTCTTTATCTTCTTTCGTCTTTCTCATTCGACCTCCTTATATATACATACAAAGATGTATGTATAAAGATTGCCACTAATCTGTCAATATCTAAATTTGTATCTTGAATTTCTTTGTTAAAATACCTTTTATTGCAGGGTATCAAAAATACTTAATCTATAATCAATCAAAATGAAATGGAACTTTAAAACTGAAATAAAATCTGAATTAAAATTTATTTTATCCTGACTATCCTGAATATCTATGCTAATAATTCCGAAAAGTGTCTTTCTCTTTCAGACTCATGACTCTCAATTCTTGCCCTTAATCCTTTCCTTCTCCACTGACTACTGCCTACTGCCTACTGATGACTTTACTTGAGCTACCACCATTGCAGCAAACATCAATCCGCAGCCAATCAGCATTTTAAGGGTGATCATCTCTTGCAGGATCAGCCATCCGCCCAGAAGAGCGAAGGCTCCTTCCAAAGACAGAATGATAGCAGCATGAGAGGGATGTGCTTTCTTTTGAGCTATTAGTTGCAGGGTATAGGCCACACCTACAGAAGCCAGGCCTCCATACAGAATGGGAAGTGTAGCGGCTTGTACCGCTTTTAAAGAAACAGGTTCTATTACAAAGGCTGTTGTTAAACTGAGTATTCCGCAAATAAAGAATTGAATCATCGCCAATGATATAGCTGCATGTTTTTTTACCAGGGTATCTATCATCTGAACATGCATCGCCCAGAATACAGCACTGACCAACACCAGAATATCACCAGGATTGATTGTAAACCCTTCTTTGACACTGATCAGATACAGTCCGGCAACTGCCATAACTACCCCAAGCCACAGATTCAAGCCTGTTTTAGAGCCTTTCCAGATACCCAGTAACGGGACAAAAACAACATACAAACCTGTGATAAACCCGGCATTCCCGGCAGTGGTGGTAATAATTCCAATTTGTTGTAAAGATGAAGCTATAAATAGAACAAGTTCCAAATAGACAGCGGGTTTTATTACTTTTTTTATAGGTATATGGTGAG
>CAYQPF010000067.1:0-25982 GCA_964419225.1 uncultured Candidatus Cloacimonadota bacterium
TTTATCTACATATGATAACAATAATATGTACCAAATCATAAGCAGAAAATTTACTAAAACTAATTATTCTAAACAATATGAAAAGTTAATTAACGACTGTATAAAGAATTAGTGTTAGTTTATAATATTTGACTATTCCCAAAAGCAATCTGTCAGGGTAAAGCTAAATTTTTTGTCCTTGACTAAATCTTTAACAATAAAATCTATATTACTTTAGGAGAAAATATGAAATTTAACTTTAGAAAAAAATCATTTGAAATCATAGGCATTTCAGAAGATGATTACATCATTAACATAATAAAAAGCACCAAGTCATTTTATGAAAAGTATTTATTAGAATATATGCTCTTAATTTTCAATAATACTGAAAGTAAAAATTCGTTATCAATTGATGTTGGCGCGAATATTGGAAATCATTCCATTTTTTTTCAAAAATTCCTGACTGAATATTTAATTTCTGTCGAACCCAATCCAAAGATATTACCAATTTTGATACAGAACTTACAAAAGAACATTAGTAACTATAATATTATTGATTCTGCAGTTAGTGATTTTGAAGGTTCAGCATCAATCGTTTTGCCTGAAAACGCGACGAATAATGCAGGCATGGCCAAAGTAGTCTTAGGTGAGAATAATAATATTAAAGTTACAACTATAGACAATATTGTGTCCACCTGGCAAAAAAACTTTTCTAAACCTTTTAATTTGAAGTTAATTAAAATTGATGTTGAGGGTATGGAACTAAGTGTACTTAAAGGTGCAATTAAAACCATTAACAAATATAAACCACATATATTTGTTGAAGCAACTTCCTCAAACGAAGGTAAACATTTGAATGATTTTCTAAGTAATCTTGGTTATAAAAACATGTACTTTTTTACTACAGCCAGCGTAAATCATTTTGCATATAACCCATCAATATGCATGCTGATCAAAATATATTTCGCTATATTTGTCTATAAAATTAGAAAATGTTCAGACAGATTTGAGATTGCTTTCAAAAAGAAATGTTAAGAGTCAAAGATGTTTTATCCTTCTTATGAAGATTATTTAACAAGCTTATAAATAATTCACTACATGAGGCAGCCTGTTATAATTTCAATTCTGGAAAATTAAGTTCTTCATTTGAATAATAAAGCATAAAAAACATTGACAAGATTTAACTCAATTATTAGTTTTAACAGGAATCATTAATTAGATATATTTGGAGGAATTTATGCAAAGACTTTTCATTGTATTTCTACTTGTAATTACGTTATTGGGAATATTTGAATTGAATGCTCAAGAACCTGAATGGCAGATTTATAACACAAGCAATTCACTGATACCAAGTAATGAAATATTTAATTTTAGCAGAGACAATCAAAATAATATCTGGCTTGGTACGAATTCCTCAGGTTGTGCAAAATTTGATGGACAAACATTTGAAGTTTATAATACAGAAAATGGTTTATCAAATGATATGGTAAGAGCTACAAAAATTGGACCTGATAGTACATTATGGGTTGGAACAGCTTGGGGTTTAAATCATAAAACGAATAATTCTTGGGAATATTTTCTGAATCATGAGGTTACCGTCTCAAATATTCAGTTTTCAGCTAATGGCAGAATGTGGGTTGGTACTGGTACTGAAGGTTTATACAGTTATTATCAGAATGTTTGGACCCAATATACAACAAGCAATTCACAATTACCGTCAAATTATGTAAATGATATTGAAATTATTAATGACAACGACATTTGGGTAGGATGCTATAACGGCGGATTGGTTCATATAGTTAATGGTATTTTTACTATATATAACTCTGGTAATTCTGACTTAGGTGTCAACACAGTTTGGGATTTATATCATCATGATAATTATTTATGGGTCTCAACCCAAACTGGCGGGGTATACAGATTAGATTTGGGTACAATGAATTGGACAGCCTATACGACTTCCAATAGTGGATTACCCAACAATAATGTAAAGTCACATTTAACCATTGGCAACAAGGAATTTTTTGGTACTTGGGGTGGTGGTTTAGCAATTTGTGAAGGTAATAATTGGCAAATATTTAATATGAGTAATTCTCCCTTACCCGATGATAACATTGGATTAAGATGTTTTCAATTACTTGAGAATAACTATTTAGCAATTGGGACGAACAATGGTTTGGCTATACTGAACATTAATATTGGAGATCCATGGGGAAATCCAGAAATTCTGCAAACTAACATGACGGTAATATCTGAAATAAGAATTGATAATCTACCAGCTGATGATGGAGATATAGTTGCTGCATTTGAAATAAATGACGGTCAGGAAGTTCTTCGCGGAAAAACTACTGTAAATTTAAATAATGGAATTTCTTCAGCCATTCAGATGATTTATTTTGCTAATGAGAACTCAGTTATTAAGTTTAAGATTTGGGATAATTCGGAAAATGTAATATACAATTGTTTAGAAACTGTACAAACTCAAGCCAATGGCATAATTGGATCCTATCCTAATGAACTTTTCTTGATAAATGGTGTTTTAGAACAAAATATATTTGAGTTAACTTCCGGTTGGAACTTAATATCTTTCAATTGTCTTTCTCAAAACCGAGAAATTGAAACTGTGTTTGCTGATTACTTAGATTTTATTCTACTTATAAAAGATGACACCTCTACTTTCATATATGGTTATCCAGACAATACTCTTTCAGAATTTTGGATTGGAAATGGTTACTGGGTCAATATGGTATCCCCTCAGACTATAGAAGTAAACGGAATTCATGCTAATAATACAATTGAACTCACTTCAGGATGGAATCTAATTGGGTATAATCTATTGAATGCTCAAACAGTGGAAACAGCACTAGCAAGTATCATGGACAATGTTTTAGAGGTAAAAGGAGTTGACGGGATCTATACTCCTGGTAATCCAATGAATTCTTTAACATCATTAGAACCTTTGAAGGGATATTGGATAAAAGTAAATAACGCATGTACGTTAGTCTATACAGAAAGTGATGTAGCGAAACTTCTCATGAAAAATAACAGACCCAATAGACAAGTAATCATTAAACCTAATAGTTTTACAGTTGTTGCTAAGGTTACTCATAATGGTCAAAATCTAGCCGAGAATTCTCAATTATTAGCTTATTCTGGTCAGGAACTCAGAGGAGAAGTTAATGTTCATATTATTAATGGACATAGTTTGGCTTATCTTCAAGTTTTTTCAGATCAAGTAAACGAGCAGATCACTTTTAAAGTAATTGAAAATGGACAGACTATTCAAAGTATTCAAACTTTTACGAGCCAACCAGGAAGTATTGTGGGGAATTATCAAAATGGAGATTTTTACCAAATCGATGCTACATTAAAGATCTACGATAATGCATTAGCACCTCTGGTAGAGATAAGTTCAATTTATCCTAATCCTTTTAATCCAACAACAAATATCAAATATACACTTGGTATGAACCAAAAAGTGAATGTTTCAATATTCAATGTAAAAGGTCAGCTAATCAGAACCTTGGTTAATGAGACTCAGGATGCTGGTGATCATCAAGTGGAGTGGGATGGAAAGACTGATAAGAATGAAAATACCGGCTCAGGTGTTTATTTCTGCAAAGTATCTGGATTGCTGAAAACCCAGACAAAGAAAATGATCATGATGAAGTAAAAATTATTAAGAAGACTCACTTATTAATTATCAATATAAAAGAAGAGCACAGAAATGTGCTCTTCTTTTGTCAGATCAAGTTTGGTTTGTCGGATAAGTAATGAAGAATTTTTGACAATTACACAAAATAAAATAAAAATATTGACAAATAAAAATAGTTTTAGTATTGTATCTATAGTTAATCACTGGAGGAAAATATGCGAAAAGTTTTATTTGTACTGATGTTATTATCATGCCTGTTTGAAGTAGTATCAATTTCAGCTCAAGCTCCTGAATGGCAAATCTATAACACAAGTAATTCTCTTTTACCTGGTGATGTTATTTTCAATATGCACAAAGATAATGAAAATCACATATGGGTTGGAACTGACGTAAATGGATGTGCAATGTTTAATGATGGAAATTTCGAGGTCTTCAACATGCAAAATGGTTTATCAAATGATTGGGTAAGAAGTATAGCAATGGGACCAGACAATACTATGTGGTTTGGAACTGCTTGGGGTTTGTGTCACTATACCGGAAATTCATGGGAGTATTTCTTAGATGATCATCAAGTAACAATTTATAGTATTGCCTTTTCAGATAATGGTGCGATGTGGGTAGGTACAGGCACAGAGGGCGTTTATAAATATTATCAGAATGTCTGGACAAATTACTCTGTTGAAAATTCAATTTTACCAGCAAACTATGTAAACGATATCGAGATAATCAACGATAATGAAGTCTGGCTAGATTGTTTTGGTGGTGGACTTGTACATATTGTTGATAATGAGCTTACTGTTTTTAACACCAATAATTCACCACTTGACACAAACACAATTTGGGACATTTATCGAAGCCAGAATAATTTATGGATTTCTACACAGACTTATGGTGTTTATAAGTTAAATCTTGAAAATTTCAATTGGACACATTACACTTCTAACAATAGCGGATTATCTATAAATAATGTTAAAACGCATCTAACTTTAGGGAGCAAAGAAATTTTTGGCACTTGGGGAAATGGTATTTCAATCTTGGAGAACGAGAATTGGTTAACATACTCACAAAATAATTCTCCCTTACCAAATAACTATACCGGTCTTAAAAGCTTACAGCCTTTAAACAATAATTCTGTTGCAATAGGTACAAGCGGTGGTTTAGCGATAATGACCTTTACAGAAGAGAATCAGGATCCTTGGGAAATTCCGGAAGTATTACCAACGAATATGACTATTGTATCAGAAATACGGATTAATAACGAGCAAGCACAGGAAGGTGACGTTCTTGCCGCATTCGAAACAATAGAAGGTGAAGAAATACTTCGGGGAAAGTCAGTTATAAATCCAGTTAACGGTGTAGCCTTAGCCATGCTTATGGTTTATTTCCAGAATGAAAACGCAAGTATTTCTTTCAAGATATGGGATTCATCAACAAATACTATACATAATACCCTGGAAACTGTGCAAACTCAGGTAAATGGAATAGTTGGATCTTACCCTAATGAGCTGTTTGTAATTAATGGTTTATTGAGCAATCCTACATATGATTTATCATCAGGTTGGAATTTGATTTCATTTACAGGGTTACCCGAAAATAATGGAATTACCTCTATATTTTCAGAACTAATGGATAATGTTATTCAAATTAAAAATGCAACCCAAGCTTTTATTCCAGGTTTCCCAGGTAACACATTATCTGAATTATGTGTTGGCAGTGGCTATTGGTTAGATATGACTGAAGCAGATGTATTAGAAGTAGGCGGACAGCATACGAATAATCCAATAGAACTCAATATTGGCTGGAACTTAATCGGATACAATTTACTAACTCCTCAGCCGATTGAATCAGTTTTATCCGGTATTCTTCAGCACGTGATTGAGGTAAAAGGTGTCGATGGACTTTTTACCCCGGAAAACCCATTAAATACGTTAACAATATTGGAACCGAAAAAAGGTTATTGGATCAATGTTGATACTAACTGTACCCTCATCTATATGGAAAATGAAGAGGGTAAAACTGTTAAATCAGACAGACCAACTGATCTTATTACAATTAAACCTAACAGTATGTCACTTGTAACTAAGATCACTCTTGAAGGTCAAAATGCACCAGATAATTCTCAGATCAAAGCATATGTAGGAGACGAACTTCGTGGTAGTACTAATGTACACATGATCAATGACCAAAGTTTAGCCTACCTGCAAATATTCTCAGATGAAGCTAATGAGCAAATTACCTTTAAGTTATCAGCTAATGGGCAGACTATTTCCAGCACAGAAACGATGTTATCCCAACCTGGTGCAAGTATCGGCAATTATGCCTCAGGGGCGTTCTATCAAATCGATGCAACCTTGAAAACAGATGATAATACAGCAAAACCATTGATCGAAATCAGTTCTATCTATCCCAATCCTTTCAATCCCACAACAAATATTAAATATACACTTGGAATGAATCAGAAAGTTAATGTTTCTATATTTAACGTAAAAGGTCAATTAATCAGGACTTTACTCAATGAAACACAGAATGCGGGTGAACACCAAGTGGAGTGGAATGGCAAGACTGATAAGAACGAGAATGCCGGATCAGGTGTGTATTTCTGTAAAGTTTCCGGATCGGTAAAAACACAGACCAAGAAAATGATTATGATGAAATAGCATTAGCATGCAGCATTATTTTGCTTTTATTGAGGGTTAAACATTTTCTTTAATAATTTAGGGTGCAGAGATTGCACCCTTTTTTTATGTTATTGCATTTTTTTATTGTCTAATTATGAGATTTATTTTTTATAGAGTTGCTCATTATGGACTAAATGGACTATATGGACATAATGGACTGGAGATGGGAAAATGGAAGTGTAATAAGGGTTTGATTTTTGTGACGAATTAAGTGTAAACTGACAGGAGAATATTGAGAAATCGGGGTACAACACATCTCCCCCGCTTCGCGGGTACTCCTCTCAAGAGGAAAATTGATTTGCCAGTTATTTGAACACTGATGACTATATTTTAAGTAACAGTCATCTTATGTTTGAGTAGCAATTTAAATAAAAAAAGTACCTGCGAAATGATCTCTATTTCTGACAGATTCTTCTTTAAATGGAGAATTTACTTGCCAGAAATACAAAAGTTGATAAAAGTAGGATGCATGCTTTGGATAAGAGCAGCAGGAAGGAAATGTAAATGAATGTAATAGAAGCAAGAGATATAATTAAGTGTTATGATATGGGCAAAGTTCAGGTTCAAGCACTGAACGGAGTAAGTTTCGATATCATTAAGGGAGAGTTTCTGGCGATCATGGGCCCATCCGGATCAGGAAAGTCAACTTTAATGCATATTTTAGGATGTTTAGATACACCTACCTCAGGCAGTTATATATTGGATGGTGAGGAAGTAAGTTCTTTAAAGAAGAATCAATTGGCAGCTATCAGAAACCGGAAGATCGGGTTTGTTTTTCAGACTTTTAATTTATTACCGCATTTAAATGTTCTCAAGAATGTGGAGTTACCTTTGATGTATGCAGGTTTTAACAGAAAACAAAGAATACTGAGAGCCAGTGAAATTCTGGAAAGTGTTGGTCTTTCAGACAGGTTAAAACATAAACCGAATGAATTATCGGGCGGACAGAGACAAAGAGTTGCGATTGCCAGAGCGATCGTAAATCATCCGGCGATATTACTGGCAGATGAACCTACAGGAAATTTGGATACAACTTCAGGAAGCGATATTCTTTCTATTTTTAAAGCGTTACATGAACAGGGTAATACTGTAATCATGGTTACACATGATCAGGCAGTTGCTGATAAAGCTGACAGAATCATCAAAATCAGAGATGGTCTGATTGTTTAGGAGAAAAATTGGCAATATCCTTTAGAGAAACAGTTATTTCCGGTTTTGCAGATTTTTGGTCTCGCAAACTCAGGAGTTTTATTACTATATTTGGCATAATCTTGGGAACGATGTCAATTATTGTGATCTTGTCGATAGTCAAAGGAGTAAAAGAGACAACAGAAGCCTGGATGAAAGAGCGGGGTGGGTTGAAAAAAGTCAGTATTGAGCAGAACCATGATTATGATAATAAGGACAATTTACGTGATTATTTTACGCTGAAGGAAGTGCTATTTATTAAGTCCTTAATTCCTGAGATAAAAGACTTTAATCCTATTATAAGAGATTTTGGAAAGAGTCAGTATATTGAAAATACAATAACAGGTTCACTGATGGGAGTTTTTCCGGATTATCAGAATGTTGAAGAGTGGACAGTAGATAAAGGCAGGTTCATCAGTTATTTTGATATGAATCAGGCCAACGATATTGCAGTGATCGGTACTAAAGTACAGGAAGAGTTGTTTGGCAACATCAATCCTTTGGGGAAATATATTACAGTGAGTGGTCGCAGATTAGAAATAGTCGGGATCATGAAACACAGGTATATGAAAGCTGAGGGTGGCAATATCATGCAGGGTGACAATGCTTTATCCTGGATGAATGAAATGATTTTCATACCTTTACCGACGATGATCCATAAACTACAGAGAGAAGACAAAATTGACAGAATAGATCTTAAAGCCAGGAGTGAGAAGGAAACTACAGAATTAAGATTGAAACTGGAAAACATAGTACTTAATTTACGAGGTGGTAAAGCTGTTTTCAGCGTTGAATCGGCGAAAGAAGAATTGGAGCAGATGAATCAGAACAGTTTAATGTTCCAGGTGATTTTTATGTTTATCAGTACCATATCCCTGCTTGTTGGGGGGATTGTGATCATGAATATCATGCTTGCTTCGATCCAGGAGAGAACGCGGGAGATAGGAGTCCGATTGGCGGTAGGAGCCAGGAGGATAGATATCTTTATGCAGTTTTTGGTGCAGACGTTGGTGATAACGTTTTTAGGAGGATTATTTGGGGTGATCACAGGATTCTCTTTGTTGAGTTTAGTAGGCGGATTTCTCCAGGTAAAGATGGTAGCAGATATATCAATGGTTATGATTTCCTTATTAATTTGTTGTGGGGTAGGTTTAATTTTCGGAATTGGCCCGGCGATACAGGCGAGCAATCTTGACCCGGTGAAGGCATTACGATATGAGTAAAAAGGAATTTATAATAAAGGCTTGGAATTTTCTGAAAGAACTTTATTCCAGATATACGGAAGAAAAGATCTTTAAGGAATCTGCAGCATTAACTTTTATTACGGTTTTGGGTTTTGTGCCCTTTATATCTTTTCTCCTTTTTCTTTTACCTGACATACCGTTTCTGAATTTTCAAAGTAATTTAGAAAAAATCCTGATCACAGTATTTTTACCTCAGTCAGCAGAGCAGATTTCCAATTATATGTCGGAGTTAGTAGCGAAGAAAGTTTCCTTTAATATTGTAAGTATGATTGCCATGATTATCACATCCTATTCTCTGTTCAAGGTGATCAATGATGCTTTTGATAAGATTTTATACATCCATAAGAGGAAAAAAGAAGATATTATTTCCAGTTTGATGAAGTTTTTCGGAACGATTATTTTTGGATTCTTAATTATACTACTACTTTTTTCGGCGACCTCCCTGCCTTTTGTATCTTCACTTATCCATTTAAAATTTTTAAAAGCAATAGCAACCGTGATACTGCCCGTATTGCTTTTATTCACTATTTTGACAGTTATCTTCTTATTTGTTCCCTCTCACAAATTAAAACCACGCTCTCTAATTATAGGAGCAGCGTGTTCAACTTTTGCCTGGACCATCGTACGAAGTCTTTTTACTTTTTATGTGGAGAACCTGACGAGTATGAAGAGTCTGTACGGAGTATTGGCTTCTTTCCCAATATTTCTTTTTTGGATCTATTTGAATTGGATCATAGTTTTGGGTGGTGTTATCATTATTTCAATATTGGAAAAAAGGTACAGACCTACGGGAAAATTGGTTAATAAATCAGGCAAATTACGTCTTGTGATAGAAAAGAGTATAGACCGGGATGAGTATGAAAAAGTGGAATTAGAGCATGTAGATGAGGATAAATTGGCCTTAGTTTTAAAGAATATATTTCATGATGAAAGAAAAGATAATCTTTGATACGATAATTGTGGGAGCAGGACCGGCCGGACTATTTACGGCTTGTCATCTCTCCAACGATAACAGCGTTCTAATTTTAGAGCGAAATCCCCGACCCGGTGTCAAATTATTACTTTCGGGTGGCGGTCAATGCAATCTGACAAATTCAGTTGATCCGGAGGAATTTCCTTCTCACTATTATGAGGCAAGGAATTGGGTTAAACCAGCTTTATTGAATTATACTTCTCACCATTTACAGGAGTTCTTTGCAAGCAATGCAGTTACCTTAATGACCAGAGAAGATGGCAAGGTCTTCCCCACCTCATTAAAAGCTGAGGATATTCTAACGGCACTTCTGAAGGAAGCCGAAGAACAATGCCAGATCATTTATGATGAAAATGTACTACACATAACATTAGAAGAAGATCTTTTCCAGATTCGTACAGCCAGGAATCTCTATACTTCCAGAAATGTGGTAATAGCAACGGGAGGCTTCACCTATCCTTATACAGGATCGGATGGGAATGGTTATCGACTGGGCAGAGAGCTGGGCCATACAGTTTCAGCTGTGACAGGCGGATTGACACCCTTGATCTGTGAAGATGAGAAAGTGCGGGAGTTAAGTGGTGTTTTGATTGAAAAAGTCGTTATTAAAGCGGATAAGCATAAAGTACAGGGGAATTTATTGTTCACTCACAAAGGACTCAGTGGTACATCGATCCTGAATCTGTCCCATTATATTCCCGAATCTATGGTGATCAGCGTTGATTATCTGCCTGAATTGTCATTTGAAGCGACTGTGAGTCTTTTGAATAAAGTAACGAATAATAACAGAAAACTCCTCAATTCACTGCATGAAACAGGACTTCCGGAATCATTATTGTATGTTCTTTTGTACGGAATACTCATTAATCATGCGAAAGTGAGTAATCAGCTTAGCAAAAAAGAAATATTAAAAATTGCAGAAGTGCTAAAAATGCATAAATTATCAGTAATTAATGAAAATAATAGAAATAGTTCTATGGTTAGTGTGGGTGGGATAAGTTTAAAAGAAGTGAATTCCAAGACAATGGAATCACGCATTGTTCCCAAGTTATATTTTGCCGGTGAAATACTTGATGTTGACGGAGAAGCAGGAGGATTCAATCTTCAGTTCGCTTTTTCATCCGGTTATTCTGCGGCAAAGGCAATCCTAAGGAGGTAAAGGTGTTTAGAGTAGGTTTTGGTTATGATGTACATCAGTTAGCAGAAAATAGAAAATTGATATTAGGTGGTGTGCATGTTCCTTTTGAAAAAGGACTTGTCGGGCACTCTGATGCAGATGTTCTGATTCATGCCATTGTTGATGGAATACTGGGTGCTTTAGCAAAGGGTGATATAGGCAAATTATTCCCGGATTATGATGTCCGGTATAAAGGGATTGATTCCAGGATTTTACTGCGCAGTGTATTTAAAATCATGAAAGAAGAGAATTATGAAATCCAAAATTTGGACACGACAATATGTGCTCAAAAACCTAAATTAGCCGATTATATCTCCTACATGCGGCAAAATATTGCGGAAGATCTGAAAACCAAAATGGAAAATATCTCGATCAAAGCAACTACAGAAGAATATTTGGGAATCAGCGGAAGTGAAAAAGGCATGTCGGCCTACTGTATTGTAATGCTGGTTAAATCTCAGGTATAGTATGGACTGGAGAAAAATAAATTTATCAGATAAAGACCTTTTTAATAAATATTTGAGTATTGAGAACTATGGAATTTCTGAATTTTCCTTTGTAAATTTCTATTTATACCGTGATTCTTTTGAGTACAAAATTCTGGAAGATTGTTTATGTACCAGATCCTCAGAGAGCAAAGAACTGTTTCTTCCCTTGGGTATCAACAAATACAAAGCATTGGAGCTTTTGAAACTGGAATATTGCAGACTGAGATTGAATTTTAATGTCAGATCTTTAAGCCAGGAAATGGTTAATATTCTGGAAGGACTCTATCCAGGGCAATTCACCTTGATCTATGATGATATTCATTCTGATTATATCTATTCTGTACCGGAATTGATTGAACTTGCCGGAGCAAAATACCACAAGAAAAAAACTCATATTAATAAATTCCTCAAATTATATGAATCCTATTATGTTAGTTTTTCACCGGAAATGCTTTCTTCAGTTGAATCAGCACTTATCAGCTGGTGTGAAAAAAGAAAATGTGAAGATGATTATTTTCTCAGAGAATAACAGGATGGCATCATTACTCTTCTGGATAATTTCTGCTGTCTGAACTGCCGTGGGGGAGCGATCATTGTCAATGGAACCGTTGTAGCGTTTGCTATTGGAGAGAAAATCAGTGAGGAAACCTGTTTGATTCACATCGAAAAAGCAGATGCAGATTTTGACGGATCTTATCAATACATCAATCAACAATTCCTGTTACATGAGTTCCCAGAACTCAAATATGCCAACCGTGAATGTGATATGGGGGTGCCCGGACTCAGAAAAGCCAAAGAATCTTATCATCCTATCAAATTACTGGAGAAATGGACCGCAAAATTCTTCTGATTTAAAAATATCTTACCTCATGGACTATAAGGACGATATGGACAATATGGACTGTATGGACGAGGTAATTGACAATTGAGAATTGACAATCGAGGTTATAAAACTAACATTTTCTTCAACTCCTCCGATAATAAAGAAAACCACGATTTTTGTGGTAGAGAAATTCCGGTGGCAGGATATGAGGAGGATGAATGACTCTGAACCATGTCTCAACGCAAATCAGCTCTATGTCACGAACCATGCAGGTCACAAAACCGCATGCAGATCTGACAGATAAGACTCTGAACAAAAAGGATGAAGTCTCTTCAGCGAGTAATTCCCAGGGAGGGTTTGCTAACAATGCCAAAGCTGCCTATTCACAAAACGTGAATGTCCAAAAGAAGATCTCTGAAATAAGCGGTCTGGGTCAAAACCTGGATAGAAGAGCTTAATTTCAGACTTGTCACCGGAATTTTCGAATATAAATAAAAAACGTTTATTTGGGTATCGTAGAGACATGGCATTCCTTGTTTCTACATCAATATGTCATTATTGTATAAGCAGTGTTCCTGTAGTAAATAATTAATTAATACAAAGACTGTTATAGAGTTATCGATAAAAACTTGTGTATATCTTTTCTTGACAAATTTGAATAGAGTAAAGATTATTAATTAAAATATTTTTAGGAGGTAATAATGGACGTACCAGGAAAATTTAATCCGGTTTGGAAAGCAATTCTAACAGGACAAAAAGAGGTTGCCTTTTCATTTTTAGCAGTTAATATATTTTTATCCAGAGCGAAGATGGATGTGAAAAATAATCCAGATACTTTGGACAAATATGTGGGTGAAATATGGGAACTTTTTAATAAAAATGCTCATTTACCCTCAGTACAGAAAGATTTAGCTAAAATATTATAGGAGGACACATGCAAAAAGTATTATACAATGTTCAAGAAGTAAGTGCAATGCTTGCCAAAGGGAAAACCCTGATACTCTCGGGAGATGAAAGAGTTTTACAACAATTACCTGCAGGCAATTGGATTGGTGGTACTATTCCTTATTTCGTAGGCGAGTGCGGAGGTGAATTTACTCAGGATAAGATTTTTGTTCTGGAATTACCTGAATGTGTATTGAAAGCTGAAGCAAAATTATACAGCAAAGATACGATTGTGGATATATATAAAGATGGACCAGCGAATGGTTTTACTTTTGTCTTGATACCTGCAACCAGTCAAACTCATTTGGCGTTCGCATTGAAAGCTCCCACCTTCGAGAGTTTTGCAATGTCACCTGTTTTGGGTTGGATTACAGGAGTGAATTTATCCGAGTTAGGACAGACAGCACCAAAGATTTTCAATGGATTTCAGAACGGAGAAGCCTTTTTAGATGGGGCCTTAGCCTTAAGAATTGAACTTAGTAAAGATAGAATTGCTGAGATTGGCATTATCAACATTTTTGAGCAAGGAAATGGAGATGTTATAGAATTTCCAGAAGATGGTTTTATTGTAAAAGATGCTTTAATTAATGGTCAATTGAAGAATTTTTCTGAATACATCAAGGAGATTCAGGCAGATGTTAAGCTTCCTCTCGTGGCTGACTATTGTGGGGTAATGGTTAATGTTAGCTTCCAATCTATCAATGAAAATGACGTAGCATTGTATGCTCCGGTGTTTAAGCAGGTTCAGTACAAATTAGCTAAACCGATAGATGACTATGTTAACTTATTTACATCTCAACTCGAAGAGTTAGGAAGTGACTCAATATTCTTTTCTTGTAATTGTATATTGAATTATTTGTATTCGAATTTAGAGGGCAAACAAACAGGTTGCTTAGTAGGACCTGCAACGTTTGGCGAAATTGCTTATCAACTATTAAATCAGACACTGGTTTATTTACAATTAGTAAAGATATAACAAACAACAGGGGAAGCCTGAAGTGAGTAAAGAATTTTGAATAAAATCAAATTCTTGCCTAAAAAATCACAAAAAGAAAGCTTCCATTCTCAACCAAATCCTCTCTCAGACCAGGGAGAGGATTTTATTTGATTAAACCCGAACTGTGGTGTGACAAGGAGAACAAATCTTCTAATTTGTTCTCCTTGTCACACCACAATCCGGGTTAAATATTCTTTCACTTCTTTCCTAATTCGTTTAATTCGCATAATTCGTGGTCAAAAAATTCCGTAAAGTGTCTTTATAACAAATCGAATATGTACTATATTTTCTTGTCCTGTAAGAAGTTACAGCGAATACTCACATACCGTTTTTCATTTTCTGCTCTAATATAGTAGAGGTTTTTTGCAGCCTCCAAAAACTATAAAAGGAGTATCTTATGAAAGGGAAGAAAACTGTGAAGATCAACTGGATCAAAGAACAAATCCGGTTAGATGAAATCAATGCTCTGTGTGGGAACGGAGCAGGACAGCGAGAAGTTTATTGCTTAGTCAGTGGGAAGTTGGCTTTAGATGCTGACAGATTGGAACAAATCATCATTTACCACATTGGGTGTGAACTTAACACCTCGATCCTGGAAAAAGTTCACCAGGAATTTCAACATACTCTTCAATTTTTCTCAAACTCAGATAGCAAATGCCAGAGCTATCTGATGAAGGGTATGATTGAAGACTCCGAAGTTAGTAATGAACCAGAACTACTCAAAATGGTTGAAGCATGCCTTATTATTGATAACAAACCCCTAAAGCAACACCTTACCTACTTTGAAACCGCCAAACCGAAACTCAATATTTTGAATATGGGTGACTTCCGTCCCCTCAGTGAATCAAGCAGCTTATAACTCAATTTAAGCGAGGTGGTTATGAAAAAGCCGGATTACGGATAGAGCAGATAAGTCGAGAGTGGTTAATGGTAAGCAGTAAATGGCAATAGTTTATAGTTAATATTCTGCTAAGGCAGAAGAATAATAAGTTAAAAAAATGAAAAAGATACTAACAACCTTTAAGTGTTTGATTCTGAAGTAGTTGTTTATAAATTCTGCATATTTGTGGTTTTCAAGTAGAATCGACGAGACGTCGATTATTCCCAGTTGACGGTAAGAAAGTTGCGAGTAATAAATGCCTCTTGTTGAAGTGAAGAGTTAAGAGAGAAGAGATAACTAACAGTAGGGGCAAATAATTATTTGCCCTTATATATTCCGGGATGAAACCAGCCGAGACGCAAATATGCGTCTTTATAATTGGTTCCTCAATCCTATATCCTTTCTCACAAGTCTGCAGGACATCAGATCTTAGATGGCAGTTTCAACTCAATGGCATCAACTTAAGCCTATCATTCCCCAAATTCCCCTCCATTTTAGGAGGGGTGGCAGCTTATTGACGGGGTGGTTTAAAACTTATTTTCCTTATTTTCCCTTAACTAAATGACATTGAGTTTCAACTGCTAGTACGAATCACGCACATCACCTGTCCCGATAGGGACAGAAGATTATTACATTTACTATAACAACGATCGCTGTCTATTGCAAAACCTTTGTGAATATAATTCTTCAGAATAGATATTGCCCATTGCCGAAATTGAGTACCAAGCTCTGAATTCACTCTATATCCCACAGCAACGATGGCTTCAAGGGAATAGAATTTTGTTTGGTATAATTTACCATCGTCTGCAGTATGTGCATAATTTGCACATACTGAATCTTCCAACAGCTCTTTCGATATGAAAATATTCTTCAAGTGTTTTGTCACGACACTTCTATCGACTCCAAATAATTCTGCCATGCGTTTCTGGGTAAGCCACATATTCTCATCAGCATACATGACCTCAATATTTACTTTACCGTCAGGAGTCTGATATAAGGTCACATGATTGTCAGGTATTCTATTTGATTTAACCATAATTTCTCTTTGTTTCTTAGTAGATTGTTTATAATTGAGAGTTGAAAACTACAAATAATCAAATATCAATCCTTAGTAATTAAGTACTAAAATCACTCTACGATTCTTACTAATTCATAATCCTGTAAAATTCGCAATAATACATAGACCTTTGTTCGTAGAGAAGAATATTTTAATATCAGAAGACTGTTATAAGCTTGTTTATGGCTAGTTCATTTTCTTATTGCCAGATGCATAGATAGCCACTGAGAATATTACCAAAGTAAATGATGTTAAAAATTGAAGCATAGATAATAAACTCAATTGATCAGGAAATGTTTTGTTCATATTTAATTCTAAGCCTTGGAAAAAATTCAACTTAAAACTATGAGCTAATGCCTGCCAAAAACAATATTCCTTTTCAGTATTATTCATTATAGACAAAAGATAATAAACAACAGAATAATTTAAAATGTTCTCTATGAGACTTGAAATTGCCAATATAACTCTTTCTTGAGGTGGTATAAATCCATTATTCTTTTTCTCAAAACAATCTTTACCAAATGCAATTATTATTTCAAAAGATCTTGAGATTGTTCTATAGATTATTAAATACAAAAATGTATGATTAAATAAAAATGAAATAGAATATGGGTCAATGTACAGTATGAGAAAATAAGATGAAAAAATAAGAATTGACAATCCTAATTCTGTAAAATTGGAATTAATTATATAATGACCTATTTCAGATATCTTGTGAGATTCTTTGGTTTCCTCTTTTATTTCATTTACCGCTTTTGATTTTATTCTTTCTTTATAAAATTGTGTCCAAAATCTATGAGGAGAAAAAAAAAGTAAATAGATTGTTGTAAGGTTGATATTTTTAAGCATATCGGGTATATGTATAATAGTTATTAATTTCGAAAACAAAGGTAATAAAACAATTACACATAGTAAAAATAAAGATTGTACTCCTTGTAGATCTGCAATAACTTGTAAAGCAAAGCTAATCTGCCAAAAGAAAAAAATTAAAAAAAACAAAAAGAATAATTTATTGAAAACAGGATTAATTTCTTCAACACTTTTAACATCGTTTGTTGTATTTAAAGCATCCTTGTTAACTGAATTTATGCTTGCATTTTTTTGTTTAAAATCCAAGCAAATATGGATATTTTTTGAAAAAATAAATATAGAACTTTTTTTTTTAAAATATTCTTTTAATATCATAAATATTTCGTTTATTAAACTTAGTTTTTCCATTTTTATTCCCTACTTATAACATCTTCCCAATTATTCTCATTGTCTTCACACTCACCGTCGTAATCCTACCTATTAAATCTATCACTTTATCTTTATAATCTGCAAACTTGTAATTGTTAAATTTCTCGGCGATGGTGGGATCTTTTGGTTTTCTCTCTTTGTGTTGATCCAATATCCATTCTAAAGCAGACCGATTCCCCAACTTGTATTCCCAGGCTTCTTCTGGTATTCCTCTGATTGTCGTCTCTTCATCCAGAATTATTGTTCCGGTCATCTTATCCGCCTGAAGTTTTGCCTTGGGTATTCTGTCATGTTCTTTCTTAGTTGTATTCACTTCCAGTGCATAAGGTGTAATTGTTTCATAACCAAGATGCAGTTCCATAAGTTCCTTTCCCAAACCAGACCACTTCCCGAAATCCTCATAGTAGGGTATCCTGGGAAAATCCTTTTTGAGATTATTACTGTATTCTCTCCTATATTCAGGATTGTGCAGGACTCCATAAACATAATGAAATATGTCTTCCTTTACAATACTTTTATCTTCATAATGTTTTTGATACTCTTTTAATGCCCAATCGGTAATATTATCATACTTTTTGCCTTCTGAATCATAACGATATAATGGTAAGCATTGAGAATCTCCAATAAAATGAAAATCAAATACTTTGTTAGAGGCTAAAGTTGTAAACTCCTTGCTTGAAGCAATACCTGAAAATGTAATAACAAGATTTTCACATAGAATGTTAGAGATTGGAAATATTAAATTTTGTTGATAAGTACGATGATCAATGATTTTATCATAATACAAAAATACATCCGTAAATGGACGATAAAGAGATTCTCTTATCCTTTTTTCTTCAAAAGTTAACGAAGTATTCTTTTTCATATGTTCTTCTAATTCTGAAGTCCATTTTATCTCTCTATCAACAAAATCTTTAATGTCAGATTTGTGTTCAGTACTTTGCCATCTATCCATTTCTTGTTGATACAATTGATAAAAGTATTTTATCTTTTTATTTAAATTTAAAATATCTCTATCATATACCCATTCATCTCTTGCTGTAACTATTCCCAAAGAAAATAATTCAAAAATCACTCCATTTTTTACTTTTCCTAATTTAGTTTCTTTGGACACAACAGGAACAAAATCATCCCATTCACTTTCTTCAATTGTATTTAGCCAATTATTGGTTTTATCTGGAAACAATGGCATAAAAGGAATATTCTCAAGCTTATGTTGGCTGAGCCATTGGAGTTTTTCATCTTTCTTCCAAAAGTCATCCATCGCAATATATTCAATCCTGCAAAAATCATTAACACGAGGATTTTTCTTAACTAAAAAAGCTATTGCAACTCCGGTTTGAATGCCAAACACATTATTAGCTGTCCCTGATATTTTAGGATTCAGTCTCACATCGCTTTTGGTATCTACAATATACATGTAATCAAAATCGAACTGAATACATTTTCTGAAACCGTCAAAAGTCTTACTGTCAATAAAGGAACGATTGGTAATAAAAGAAATTATCCCATTGTCCTGCAGCCTATCCATAGCCCATCTGTAAAATCTGGCATACATATCATAGACTTTTGTCTTCTGTGCTGTACTATATTTGATGTAAGTATCCTTAATCCTTTTATCTATCTGTTTATAATAGGTGTTCTTATTGTTTTCATTCTCATTCATTTGATTAGCATTATAAGGAGGATTTCCGATTATGACAGAAATTTTCCTTTCATTCTGTTTCTGCACTCTGCCGGTGTTTTCCTTCGTCAATGTATCCAGAAAACTGGGTTGATAATCGGTGTGACTAAACCCTACGTTATCCAGAGTATCCACAAAACATAAATTCTTGAATTCTGCATACTTTCCCAGCTTCTGCTTATAAGTAAACTCAATGTTCAAATTGGCAATATAGTAGGGTAAAATCTCTACTTCATTTGCATGTAGCTCATGCATATACTTGTACTCAAGTTTGTCTTTTCGGATATGGTCAATCAAATCACAAATAAAAGTTCCAGTTCCCGTTGCCGGATCAAGTATATCTACACCCTTGTCCTCCAGAAACTTGCCAAAATGCTTATTTAAAAGATAATCTGTACTCTCAATCATGAATTTGACTATCTCATTCGGTGTATAAACAACTCCAAGTCTATCAGCTTTCTTAGGATTGTAACTCTTATAAAAAGTCTCATACACGACTTTCAAAAACTTCTGTTTCTCATGGTGATCTGATATTTGAGCAGCTTTGGCATTAATCGCCTGGTAATAATGCTGTATCTGAGCAAGAGTCTGTTTCCTGACATCATTAGTGAAAAAGGTCTTAGTAAGATTTTCTAATTCTTGAGCAATATTGTTTTCCCTGTGAAAATAGGGATCATCAAAAATAGTATTAAAAATATCTGCTGTCAAAATATGCTGAATTACCATCTCCCGCACATCTTCCTTTGTGACATAAGGATTTATTGCCTTGAGACATAACTCGAGAAATTCTTCCATTTTGGTTAAATAGTTTTTATTCTTCTCAGCTTCATTCAAGATTACATCCCTCAAGGCTTCGGTGACTTTCGGGATATCCTGTTTAAACAACGCAATCGCTTTTCTGAATTCACTGACTTCTTCTCTCTCATATTCCATAAAATCTGTAATAATTGTCTTTAGTTGATCAGGATCAGTCATATCAACCCGTTTAACTTCACTCCCATTCTGGATTAATACTGCTGTTTTACTGTCCTCAAAAAGGATATTATCGTTAGGATAGCCCTTACTGAACTTCTTTTCTATCTCTTTATCTATATCATCAAATTCATCTTTGCTTTCCCAATAACCCCAGTCTGAACGTAAAAAATCTTTTAGTGTCCCATCAGGAGTAACGTTACTTCCATATTTCCCGACTCGGCTAACTTCCGCCACTAAAGATAAATCCTTCGTCTTGGCAAAATCATTCAGTAAGTTATAAAAAGCATTTCTGATTGAGGTTTCTTTACTTGATCCACCAAAGTGTTTTAACTTCTCTACTTCCCGATAATATTCATTAATGTGACTTGAACTCATTTTTTTACCTTTTTCAAAATTAGTAACTCAATTTAAACATATGGACTCAATCAATCCTTTTCAGACTTGATTCTCATTATAATATATTATGCAACAAAATAATACATTTGATTATTTGTCAATTTGTGACTTTGAACAATTCACCTGTTGTTCTACAAATGAGGTAAACTTTTTATCAAAAAAGAAGTCTAAATCAATGTCTAGAATTTCATAGTGTTTTATATCATATAGTCCTTATGGCTTTGAGCAAATCTCTTCAGCACTTATATAATAAAGAATGTTGTGAATATTATATCGACCCTGATTTTCATTGAACACAATTGTTTTGCATTTCTCAATAAACTCTTCTTTAGTCTGAACTCCAAAAAGCAATTTTCTTTGTTCAAAAAGACTACTATGTTTGAGTTCATGTAAAAATTTGATTTTGATATTATGTGATAAATATACTGCTGTCCAAGGAAACCAGTAATCGAATCCAGCAAAATAAAATTTGCTTAAGTAGTATAATAGGCTATCTGTCTGAATTAATGTATTTCGGTCATATCTTTTGAGGGTAGCTCTTCTTAAAAGTAACTCAGCTGTATTTGAAGAGGATTTTTTCCCACCCTCAAATATTATGTTATTCTCCAGTATACTCATATATGGTCTTAATCTACAAAAACTGAATGTTGGACTAAAATTATTGCCAGAAAACTCAAAATTAAACATAATAACAATATCATTATACTTTTCAGATTTTAGAAGAATTGTGAATAAATAAATCACAATTTCAAAAATACAGAATTTATATTGAGTAGCGATAGAATCGTCGCTATTTGATATGTCAAAGGGTTTGCAGAGGGATTCTATCAATTCCAATACTCGGAATATTGAAAACTTACTGTATCTTGCGTAGATTTCCATGAAAGAAATAAAACTATTTCTGATCTCAAGCATCTCCTCTATTTTTTTTACAACCATTTTTACTAAATCTTCATTGCTTAAATTGTCTTTAACAACTTCATATTTTTTAAACTCTTCAGTAAATTCTTCAAAGAAGTCATCAACTAAACTTTCAATTTTGTAAGTATTGCCCTTCTCCATTGCTGTAGCCAGAGTTTTTACAATTGTAGTACATTTTAAGGCATTCGGACTATCTTCATCTAACCATGCTGGTTTTTTGCCTAATTCAGGTTTTCTTTGAAGTGGAGCATCAAAAATACATCTTAATAATTCTTCATACTTGTCTTCAAATTCATCTTCATTTGACAAATCAACAAATATTTTTCCTTCTATTCTCCATGGTAAATATGCTTTTCCCTTTTCATCTTTCTGAGCAACTACAGGAATTATTTTGGTTTGATATGCATCATAACTTTCTTTATTCAATAACTGCATTTCTTTATGTACCCCAGTAGTTTCATGATGATTGTTAGCTTTTTTACAATAACCTTCATCACAAATCATCAGTATATGTTTCAAATCATCTTTCTTAATGGAATCTTCCATAAAGGCATTTACATCATGACCATGTTTTAAGTCCCATTGATCAAGAATAACATCAACCCCATTTTGCCTTAATCTAACAGCAAGATCTAGAACCCATTTTTTATGAGATTCTGATGTATGGCAGTAGGAAATAAAAACTTTTGGATTAATTACTTCGGGCATAATTTCTCCATACTATTTGCATACCTCTTGGTCAGTTCGTACGCTATATATTGAGAATAGTAATTAGTTAAACACATTTCGCAAACCTCTTTATCATTTACATTTTCCTGACAACCCAAAAAGTTATAAGATAACGACCACAATCATCAACAATCAGTTGTTTTCCTTTATTCACTGACACCTTCTTTATCACAATCTCTCACTTTTGTGCTTTTTGTGTATCTTGTGGCTAAAATCTTACCCCCAAAAGCCATTTTGCCCGGATTATCCAATCTTGAATAATGTCTAAGCAAAAACATTAACGCCAATGAAATTATTATATGTCAAGACAATTATTCATTTATTTTGTTTTTCTTCTTTCGGATCTGTTTTTGTGGCATAAAATCTTTTGTGTGTAGAGCCTGGCCGGCTCTTCTCACAAGAAAGGTTCCTCTTTCACTCCCCTCTCTTCGCAAGAGAGGGGTCGGGGGTGAGTTACTGTTATCATCTGACACCTAAACTGGACAAGTGCTGTCTCGTTCCCTTCGCGTTCATTTCGGTGGCTGATAAATCTCTCTGTTTGCACCAACAATAATCTTTCATCCTACGGATAAAGAAATAGGATTCTTTTACTGGCAGTTAAAACTGTCCAGCTAACATCTATGTCCTCCGGACAATGGCAGGGCTGACGTGGGAGTCAGCCCCTACATGAAATGCAAACCACATTGGAGTTGGGCAAATGATTATTTGCCCCTACAGGTTTCTGGTATGAGACCAACCAATTATCTACACAGCGTGTATACAGTGGATTCATTGATAATTAATAATTTCTCTCCCATCCTGTCTATCCTGTACATCTATGCTAAATAATTCCGGAAAGTGTCTCTATTTCTTTCGTTTATACTTCGGTGGTTAAACTTATCTTTTCAGGATTAATCCTGATGCTCCTTTACAACTGAAGTTGTTTACCTCCTACCGACTAAAGAGGCATCTGCATAATTCAATTAGATGTTCTTTTCGGGCGAGTTTATAGGCTGTTTGGCCCGGTGGCTTCCGAGGCTGTGCAAAAATGGAGAGAGAAGTGTACAATAAGCTATTTTGATTATTTACACACCCCGTCAGCTTCGCTGCCACCCCTCTTGATAGAGGGGAATTAAATGTATGACAGATAGTATGTTAGCTAAACATTTTCAATAGAATTTCAGGAACTTCTTTTAGAGAATCGTAGGTTAAAACCTGAGAAATAACCGGATAAATCCGGCGTTCCATTAGTACCGCCTGATTTATCAGGTAGATGGCCACCATTTTAATGGTAAAGGACAAACAGAATTTATTCTGTAAACCGTTTTAAAAGTCAGGATTTTGTGCTTCTTTTTTAAGTAAAGGATCAGAGAATGAGTTGTGCTTTCTACTTATTCTCTTTCAACCACTTCCCAATAACCGGATTTATCCGTTCCTATTCGAGAAATATCCCCTCTTTTTTTTAACAAACTGACTTGTTTTTTTACAGCACGTTCAGTAATTCCAATTTCTAAGGCTAATTCTTTTGTAGTTATCTTAGGATTGTCTTTCATATATTCGAGTATTTTCTCCGAACTTTTCAGTGAACTTTTGAGTGAACTTTTCTGGCTAGTTTTCAGTGAACTTTTCTCCGAACTTTTCTGGCTAGATTCTTCTCCTGTATCAGAAGAATTTACCGAATAATTCAGTTTGGATACTTCCGTTTCGTTTATTATCCAGTGTCCGCCTTTGTTAGCTCCAATCCGCTGTATAACAGCCTTTTTCTTCAATTTTCTTAGGTGGTATTTGATTCTATCTTCTGATATTTCTGGCATAATTTCAGTCATTTCCTTCACTGTTATATAGGGATTATTTTTAACTGCTTCCAGAACTTTAAAGGTAGTTTTTAGGGTAGTTTTTAGGGTAGTGTTCACCACAGTTTTATCCGAACTACCTAAAGACTGTGGTGTAAATGTTTTTTGCTCTGAAGGCACATCCCCACTGAAAGTAATCATTACTCCTCCAAAATCATATTTGACTTCTGGTTCTGGGGAATTGGCAATTCTACACTCAGTCTTCATTTTCTCTATCCCGCGTCCCCAAGCTTCAATCAGTCCTGCCCGGAAAAAAGCCATTGCCAGTAAGGGGTTATAGGGAATGGATGGGTGTTTGCCCAATAATCTTTCTATAGGTAATTCCTCAGAAATACGGGCGGAGTTCCAAATGATGATTTTATCGTCATAGACACTAATCTGAATCGGATTGGCACTGGCATAGTCTTTATGGACAATGGCATTCGTAACGGCTTCCCTCAGTGCTTCCGGTGGAAATAAAAACTTATCAATCCGCTGGATTCCTTCATAGTGAATATATGCTTTCATGTATTTCGTAGTCAATAGTTCCAGAGTTCTCTCTACCTGAGAAAAGATGTTTCCGTGGATTTCATCCTGATAAATCAATTCTGTATTAGTACGAAAAACCCAATCTTAACAAATGCACCAGCTACAAACGTTTCAGGGTCTTCCGCAAATAACAGGGCTGCAGCTCTCTTGATGTAAGATTTATCGGTCAGTCTAAGCTTGGCGATAATCTCGATTTTATTGTCATTAACAGAGGCATTATCCAACCTACCGCTTTGAATTCCTTTTTTAACGAAATAGGCAATAGCTCTGTCATCCAATTCATTCAAGGTTAAGTGCGGATGTGAAACACCATCCCAATGCAGTCCGTATTTTCTAAGTAAGAAGGCATCGAGAGCCTGACCCTTTAGTTCCTGTTTAGTACTCCCGGTTCGGTAATGATATTCACCCCGATAATTAACAGGAAATGGCTGAGCTTCAACTTCTATTTCTAGATATTCTTTGCCCTCTTCTTCTCTTAACTTAATATCCACGATTATTCCCAGAATTGATAACACTTTGTTGGGGATTTCTGTTAAAAGCTGTTGAGCATTATTAATACCTGTAGTAATTCCTTTGTCATTTTTACCAATGACTAAAGTTCCACCTTCAGCATTAGCAAAACCGCAAATCCATTTAATATATTCATCCCGCCAGGTTTCTTTCCATTCCAACTGATGATTTTCTTTACTCAAAGCCTTCACTTATTCCCCAAAGTCTGTAATAACGGGGTAACCAATGTTAATCTGACTTGCTCTTCGTTGGAATATTCATCATTTCTCAATCTTTTTTTAATATTTTGAAGGGTTGGTATCATATTCACCTCTGAAATGACATAATTCATAAATTTTAAATTCATGCAAGTATTATTTTATGTGAGGACAGGACGATTGGTATAGACAAGGTATGCCCTGTCTCTAGATGCACCAATAATCTTCTATCCAACGGATAAAGAAATAGGATTCTTTTACTGGCAGTTAAAACTGTCCAGCTAACATCTATGTCCTCCGGACAATGGCAGGGCTGACGTGGGAGTCAGCCCCTACATGAAATGCAAACCACATTGGAGTTGGGCAAATGATTATTTGCCCCTACAGGTTTCTGGTATGAGACCAACCAATTATCTACACAGCGTGTATACAGTGGATTCATTGATAATTAATAATTTCTCTCCCATCCTGTCTATCCTGTACATCTATGCTAAATAATTCCGGAAAGTGTCTCTATTTCTTTCGTTTATACTTCGGTGGTTAAACTTATCTTTTCAGGATTAATCCTGATGCTCCTTTACAACTGAAGTTGTTTACCTCCTACCGACTAAAGAGGCATCTGCATAATTCAATTAGATGTTCTTTTCGGGCGAGTTTATAGGCTGTTTGGCCCGGTGGCTTCCGAGGCTGTGCAAAAATGGAGAGAGAAGTGTACAATAAGCTATTTTGATTATTTACACACCCCGTCAGCTTCGCTGCCACCCCTCTTGATAGAGGGGAATTAAATGTATGACAGATAGTATGTTAGCTAAACATTTTCAATAGAATTTCAGTGAATAATATTTTCACGATGAGCCACTCGTCCAGACTGAATGAGCCATGTCTCC
>CAYQPF010000068.1:0-25879 GCA_964419225.1 uncultured Candidatus Cloacimonadota bacterium
TTCATTTTTAGCCTCAGATTCATTTTGATCTAATTGTTATTTTTCTTCACTTTCATCTGTATATTTATTTAAATTGTCTTCATTTGTTAAATTATTTGGATCTGTTTGTAATTCATCTAATAAATCAGGTGAATTTTGGAATTTATTATTACTACCATTTGTATTCATTGTATTAATATTTCCAAAAGGATTAATATTTGGATCAAATTTTTCTTGGTTAGGATCTAAATAATCATATATTCTGAACCCGGCATCTCCACAGGAAACAAATAAATACTGGTCCCGAAAGTCCATATCCACTACCGAACTTTGAACATCCAGACTCGACACAATAACCGGTTGTGCCGTTTCTGTTATATCCAGAGTCTTAATAGTGGTATGATTGCTGACCGCATATACAAAATGATCTTTTGCTGCTACTTTGGAACATACAGGTATTGGAACACTGCTTACATATTGCGGGCTTGAGGGATTAATGATATTATATATTTTCAAACCGCCATTGTAACAGCCTGCATAAAGAAAATTATCCTTGATCGCAAAACTATAAACTGATGAGCAGGGAAAGGAGCTTATTTGTTCTAAATTGAGCGGGTCTGAAGCATCCAGAATGATCAATTGACTATAGGCAGAACTAAGAATGAGATAATTTCCGGAAAATTCCATCTGATATGCATTCTCTGAAAGATCATATGAGCCCACCTGAACCGGATTACAGGGATCTGAAATATCAATGATCCTTATTCCTTCATATATTGAAAGCAAATATGCATAGTTCCCATGTATTCTAACCCGGTGAATATTAATATTATCAGTCCAGTGCCCAATTAAATCAGGCCTCTCCGGATCTGTGATATCGAAGATCTTAAGTCCGTCATTTCCATCTGCTACAAAAGCAAGATAATCTGCTATGTCAATATCCAGAACATTACCTTTGATCATAAAACTGGAGACAAAAAGCGGATTTGCATTATCAGAAAAATCCAGTACATACAATCCCTCTGTGTAATCAACAGCAAAAACATAGTTTTCTCCGACTGCTAAATTAAAAGGGACTGCAATTCCGGTGAAATGAGAAACTATTACAACGTGTGCTGGATCAGAAATATCAAATTTATAGACGCCTTCCTGTAAAACAGGGATATATGCAAAATTGCCTTCTATCTGAGGCTTGCTTTGACCACCCGGGTACGCTGTGTCAACAAGACTTGGTGAAACCGGATTATTCAGATTTAAGACGTGTAAATAATTTCCGGTTACATATATATAGTTTCCACTCAAAGCTATACTGTAAACAGGCTCTGAATACATGCGAGTTCCTGCAACAAAAAAATTGGCTGGATCAGAAACAGAAATCACATGACCATTCCAATCACCAGTCACAATATAAGCATAATTTTCATTCACAGCAAGATCAAAAACTCCGCCAGGTGTCCTAATATATCCATGCTCCACGGGATTAAAGGGATCTGAAATATCATAACAGTGCAGATCCAGACCAGAAATAAAATAAAGCAAACTTCCTGATATATCAAGGCATTGTTCCTGATTTTCAGTATTAATCGTACTTATGATCTGAGGATTCACAGGATCTGAAATATCAATTATCCTAACCCCCTGATCTAGATCGGATACAATTGCAAAATTAGAATATAAAACTAAATCACCAGCGTATCCACCTGTACTACAATAGCCAATTTCATAAGGATGCAAAACATCTGAAACATTCACTATCCTTAACCCGGCTGATCCTCCGGCAACATAAACTAAAGAATCACGTACAACTAGATCTCTGCTGTTTGACCACGATACAAGTGTTTGCAACACACAGGAAACATTCAAACTGTCCTGTCCAAATATGAAAGACGCAGGCAATAAAAATGCCAAGATTAACAATAACTGAGTATATTTCATAAGTATCTCCTGAAACAATATAGAGCATAATATGTTCCAAAAGCTTATTTGTTTTACAATAAAGAGACTGGTATTAAACGGATCGTGCAGTAGATGTTTGCAAAGGATGGATCAGAGGATGAGTTGTTTTCCCCCTGCACACTGCCCACTGCTCACTGCCAACTGATATAGCTTCAGCAAGATTAGAAAGATTCTATTGCTCAGTTCCGATTTAAGGTGCATGATCAGTTCTCTCAATCCACATTTCAGCAGATAACATCATAATCGGAGTCTTCCTGAACTCCTCCATTACCTCACATTTTATTCGTTTTAGAACAAAAATAAAAGTATCGAATACGGTCTCGAATTTGATTTCATCATTGATGCTTCCAAGCCCTGAGTCAGATAATTGCTCAATACCGGTAAGGTTAGACAACTCATGAAAATCAATACTGGTAAGTTTCAATTCCGGGTTCTGCTTTCTAAATTCAAACGCCAACTTTGTAAAACAAGCATAACCGTTTAAAAGTGACTGTCCTAATCTCTCCTTTTGATTATAAAGATCCGCATATATACGCCATTTCTCCTTGGTTTCAACCAAAAATAACCTCCAAATATTTGCTAATTCTTTGAAAACACTTCCCATCATACTATTGTGCTCGGTCTGTGGCGGGATGAAGTACTTTCTGGCATAACATAACCCGCTTTCTTTATAATGAAGCAGTGTCAATCCTTCTGATTTCAAGGAAACTCTTTTCGCTCCAGCTTTAAAATATACTCTCACATTTTCCTCCCTGGGTGGCATTAAAGACCCTTAATAGAACACAATGACACAGATCAAACAGATTAACACTGATCGAGAAACATTCAGTGCTCCGAAAAGTCTCTTTTCCCCTATTCTTCTCTTCACTAACAACTATCTCCCCCTTAATCCTATCTCCACAGGCACCTGACACCTGATACCTGATTTTGCCCCTATATATAGATAAGCCGACAAAAATGAGTTTTTATGTACGTGGAGCGAAAATAAATTAGATTTTACAGGATTTTGTTGAATTTCTGCCACATTTTAACAATCCAACCAAAGTATTGCATCGGCTCTCTTCTCCTGTCCGTGAAAGTCCATGTAAGTCAGTATTAGTCCGTGCTCTTCAATCCTTAATCCTTACTTACTCCCTACTACTTGCCTGCGGGTTTCAATAATTTCCCATCTCTCACATTAATAATTAATAAATGATAATTGATAATTAAAAACGCCTGCGGGTTTCAATAATTTCATTCACCATAAAATCCGTTCATCCTACCCATTATGCCTAGGATACAGGTCACACCCTGTCTCTAAATTTGTGTTAATCTGCGTCTTTCTGTGGATAAAAATATTTGCTTTTTACTTGGATGTTGGGCTAAATTTTATTGCTTTACAGTATAGAAAAAAAGATATTATTGCTTCTATGAAAAATATTAATGGAAATTTAGAAGGAGAATTTATGCTGTCTTTTATCTCTATTCTCCGCGGAATAAATGTCAGCGGACACAATATGATCAAAATGGAAGCACTGAAAACGCTCTTTCAGAATTTAGGATTCAACGATGTCAGAACCTATATTCAGAGTGGAAATGTGATCTTCCAGGCCGGGGAAAATGACACAGAAGAAATGGCAGCCAAGATCAGACAGAAGATCAAAGAAACCTTTGGTTTCGAGGTGCCTGTATTAGTCTTGGAACAGTCTTTAATGCAAAACATTTACCTGAATAATCCATTTCTTAAATCCCGGATTACTGCAGAAGGTTCATTGTCCCCTCTGCCCCACCTGCATGTTACTTTTTTAGCCAAGCAACTCTTACCTGAGAATATGGGAAAGCTTCAGGGTTTGCAGTTTGCCCCAGATGAATTTGTTATCATGGATAAGGTTGTGTATCTGTTTTGCCCCAATGGATATGGACGGACTAAACTGACAAATTCCTTCTTCGAAAGCAAGT
Organism: uncultured Candidatus Cloacimonadota bacterium; assembly: GCA_964419225.1. Lineage (GTDB taxonomy): Bacteria > Cloacimonadota > Cloacimonadia > Cloacimonadales > CAYQPF01 > CAYQPF01. The sequence goes on from CAYQPF010000068.1 coordinate 3,874, forward strand.
TAAAGGTTACTGCCACCACCAGAAACTGGAAAACAGTTGAAGCATTTTTGAAGGTCAATGAAAATTAAGTTCCACGGATTGTATGCTACTGGTGAAAAAGACGTATTTGCCACAATAAAACACATAAATACAATAACGAAATAATAAAAATCGTTTAGATGTCTTCAATTCCTAAAAGAGTAAATCTGTCTATAAACAGAGACATTGGTAATATATTCATAAAGTTTCTTGTCCTGACTTATAATTAGTAGTTATTTTTTTAGCAAATTGCTCTCTTATTATCTGTTGAATTTTATCTACTTGAAAATCTGTTGACAAATAGAGAGTAAAAAACATAAAAAATGTTCCAATAAATGCAAAAAGAAAAAACAATAATAATGGAATTCCACTATAAAGCAAAATTGATCCAAACGTAATGAGATAGATTACAAATAAACTCGGAATAACATAATTGGCATATTTAATTGTTGCAGAATAAGCATCATTTTGCTTAATTATATTAATTTCACAAGTGTTAATTTTGAAAATATGTTTCAATCCGAATATATTGCCAAAAAATATTAGGGTAAGATTTGGCATGAATGTTAAAACAATATTATCAATACCTCTCCTTACTTTAAAATCTGTATTATACCGAAAATAACTTTCAATATTATCCATACTTGAATCAAAATCCATGTTTTCTGCTGACAAATTCAACTTTTTACAAAATCTCATTTCACACCATTACTTTATTTAATTTTTGCACTTTAACATAGCAATATGTTGGACTAAAGAAACTCATAAACTACAGAACAATATTGGTTTATTGTCTGTTACAGCTTTGACAATTGTCTTTATCTTTGACACATTTTACCTACAATCTACCTTATAAGATCAATAAGTATCATGACTAATATTGAATTACCTCGTCAAGAAAAAAAAATCTTTTCTTGACAATTTAGTAGAATTATTTAGTTTAACCATATGGTTGAATATGTTGGTTCAGGTGTTCAGTCAAATAGGTGAATTAAAAAAGAAAAGATAGATGGAGGTTTTATGCCTGAAATTACAGAAACAGAACAAAAAATCCTTGATGCAGCAGCAGAGATTTTCCTGGAAAAGGGGATGGATGGTGCGAGAATGCAGGATATTGCAGATAAAGCTGGGATTAATAAAGCGGGACTGCACTACTACTTCCGCTCCAAAGACAAGCTTTATGAACAGGTAGTGCTTTCAAAAGTTGGTCCATTTCTGCAAAAAATTGTGCAGACTTTCAGCAAAGAAATGGGAATCAAGGAGTTTCTCAGTATTTTTATCGATAACTACATCGACAATTTCTCACAACATCCCCAAATAGGAATGTTCGTAATATGGGAAATCAGGCAGGGTGGAGAAAATTTTTTCAGACTATTCCTCGAAAATTTCAAGGGACCGGTCAATGAAGAGAATATTATCATCAAAAAGATCAGACAGGCTATTCAAAATAATGAAATCAGACCGCTTGATCCTGTGCATTTAGCTTTGAATATAATTGGGATGTGCATTTATCCGTTCATAGCTGCACCAGTTATTGAAAAGATTTTTCAGGGAGTGAAAATCAATAATAAGGAATTCATTGAAGGCAGAAAAAGAGAGATCAAGGATCTTATTTGGGAAGGTATCAGGGTTACTGAATCAGGTATCAGGTGTCAGGTGTCAGGTGTCAGTGGTGGTTGCAGCGAGGAGAAACAGAAATGAGAATAAGAAATTTATCACTTATTCTGTTTATAGTAATGGTTCAAATGTTATCAGCTAAGAGTATGTCTTTAAAAGATATATGGGATACTGCTCAAAAACAGAATCTGACACTGAAACAGCAGGAACTCAGGTTGATCAGTGTCCATAAAGATCTGGAGAACAGACAAGCTGATTTCTATCCGACTCTGACCTTGAACAGTATGTTTAATTATACTTCAGTCCAGTCAGAGATGAATATACCAATTGTGACACCTTTTACACCGAATGGAATCAGTTCAAAAATTGGTTCCAAAGAACGTTATGATAATTACATTCAGCTACAGCAGCCTCTCTTCACCGGCTTCCGTTTAAGTAATATGAAGAAAGCAAATGAAGCCCAGTATGCAGGTACCCAGCAACAAACCAGATTAATTGAAAATCAGATTTACTATACCACCGGACAGATCTATTATCAGATTGAATCCCTGAAAATGCAGAAAGAAGTTATCACAAAGTCAGTGGAAAGGTCACAGATTCAGCTTTCCATTATTAACAGTCTGATCAAAGCAAAACAGGCAATTCCTTTTGATACTCTCGAAATCGCGAACAGGATCCTTTTACTGAAGACCCAGACTGCTGATCTGCAGAGTGCACAACTAATTTTAGAAGAAAAGCTGGGATATTTACTCAATCTAAATGAAAAGGTGGAAACTACAGGAGTGCCGGCAAATGTATCAGTCAGTGATACTGAGATGATGGCAAGTTTTGAGCAAACTATACAAACCAGACCTGAGTTTAAAATTTTAGATGCACAGATCGAAGCTCAGAGCAGCTTAAGTAAGGTACAAAAATCACAATATTATCCAAACATTGTTCTGAATTCTACCTATCATTACGGTAAGCCGGGAGCAAACACTTTTGACAACTCCTGGGATGATTATTATACTATTGGTCTGGGTTTACAATGGGAACTTTGGAACTGGAATAAGACAAACAGAAAGGTTGCCCAAAGTAATTTGGAAATACAGAAATTGCAGTTGCAAAAAGAACAGCAAATATCTGATGTAAAACAGCAACTTAGTGAGATTAAGCAAATAATTGCCAATACATTGCGTCAGACTAATCTCCAAAACGAATATCTTCTACAGGAAACAAAAAGATACCAGATCATCAAGGAAAGATATCAGAATAATCAGGCTACACTATTGGAGTTAAACCTGGCAGAGAAGAATATATTTGAGACTGAATTAAAACTGAAAATTAACCGGATCAACATTGCCCAGAATAAACTGCAGTATTATTTTATTACAGGCGAAATTAATAGATAATGGGACACTTAATAGAACGCGGATTATCGCTGAATACGCAGATTTACACTGAGATAAATGAATTTGCGGAAAATAAAGAAGGGAGTAAAAACATGAAAACAAAATATGCAATAGTAATACTAATGCTGATAATAATTATCCTGACAGGATGTTCTGATAAAAGTAAAGACAAGACCTATACCGGAGTAATTGAAGCAACAACTGTACAGGTACCGGCGTTGACTGGTGGAAAGATAGTCAATTTTCTTAAAGATACCGGCGAAGAAATAAAGAAAGAAGAATTAATATGTGTGATCGATACTGAGGATCTAAACTATCAATTAGAGCAATTACAGGCATCCTTACAAGAAATCCAGGCAAATAGAGGAATGACTCAAAATACGATCAATCAGGCAGGAACAGACTTAAAATACTTACAACAGAAACAGCAGAGACTGAATGGATTGGTGGAGAATCAGGCAACCAATCAGCAGAGTCTGGATGATGTGAACAATCTGGTGGAAAAATCAAAAACAGCCCAAACAAATGCAACTCAGACCTTGAAAGTACTTGAAGCTAACCAGGGTAAACTGCAGGCACAAATGAAGATGCTACAGAAAAAAATCAGGGATGCTTCCATAAAATCACCTGTGTCGGGGATAGTTTCCAATAAGTACTATGAAGCTGGAGAAGCTGTTATGCCATTAGCACCCGTAGTTGAGATAATTGATCTTTCAGAAGTGGAGATCAAGATCTATGTCAGCGAAGCCAAAATACCTCAGGTAAAGCAAGGACAGACAGTAAAGATCAAAATAGACGGTGTTGCCACTCCTGTTCAGGGGAAAGTGGAATGGATAAGCTCTAAAGCTGAATTTACACCCAAATCTGTGATGACACCTGAGACAAGAGCATCTCTTGTATATGCTGTTAAAATCAAAGTCTCCAATCCCGATAGATTATTGAAGAAAGGTATGCCGGTTGAGGTCGAATTATAATGATCCGCATCAATAACTTCTCGAAGTCTTATGGTAAAATCAAGGCCGTGGATAATCTATCTTTGGAAGTCAGGCAGGGAGAGATCTTTGGATTGATCGGACCGGATGGGGCTGGCAAAACCACTCTGATGCGGAGTATCTGCACTTTACTCAAACCCGATAGCGGTGAAATTTGGGTGAATAAGATCAATGCTCTCCAGGATATCTCAGCTGTGAGGAACACTTTGGGATATATGCCGCAAAAGTTCTCACTCTATCAGGATCTAAGCGTGGAGCAGAACATTGATTTCTATGCGAATATTTTCGAAGTACCTGCTAATGAACTGGAAGCCAGAAAAGAAAAATTGTATCATTTCTCCAGACTGGGCGATTTTAAAGCCAGAAGAGCCGGAGCTCTATCCGGCGGTATGAAACAGAAGCTGGCCCTGTTCTGCAATTTGATCCATACTCCGGAAGTCCTGATTCTGGATGAGCCGACCTTTGGAGTTGACCCGGTCTCACGCAAAGAGTTCTGGGACTTACTCAGATCCATCAGAGATGAAGGCACTACTATCTTTGTCTCAACTGCATATATGGACGAAGCAGAGCAATGTACCAGAATCGCTTTGATGCACCAGGGGGTAATTCTTGCTCTGGGAACTCCTGAGGAGCTGATCAAAAAATATGATATGCCGATCTACAATATAACATCACCCCAAATCCGGGAAGTTAAAGAGTATTTTGCTAAACTGAGGAATGTGAAAAACAGTCAGCTATTTGGCAATAATCTGCATGTAGTATTTACTTCTGAATTAAGCAGCCAAATGATTGAAGAAATAAAAGTTACAATACCTTTTAAAATTGATAATTTGGAAAGGATCACCCCTACCATTGAAGATATTTTTATCGGGTTGATGGGGTGAAGAAAAGTAAGCAGTGGGCAGTAGGCAGTATGGAATCCTGGGCTTTTCTGGAGATTGGGCAGCTTGCCCAATTAAAAACCCAGGGAACGGTTCCTAGCCGTTCCGAGAAAAATCTATGTAGAACCAGCCTTTAGACTGGTTCAATGGCAAGTCCTTGCCCTTTTAAAGGGAAAGGATTTAGGATAGGGTTGGGGAGAAAAATTGAGAGTTGATAGTTGAAAGTTGAGAGTCACCCATCACCCTTTTTTGCGTAGAGAGTGGCTTGAAGTAGTGGAGGGAAAAATATGATAACATCAGTCAGGACGGAGAATTTAACGAAGTCCTTCGGAAAATTTACAGCTGTGGATCAGTTAAGTATAGATGTTAAAGAAGGTGAGATCTTTGGTTTTTTGGGAGCTAATGGAGCCGGAAAGACCACTGCGATCAGAATGTTGTGCGGATTATTACAACCGACTTCGGGAAAGGCATCGGTATGTGGTTATGATATTTATACGAAAAGTGAAACAATCAAGAAGAATATCGGCTATATGAGTCAAAAATTCTCCTTATATGATGATCTGACAGTTTCAGAGAATATCTCATTATATGCGGGAATATATGGTTTGAAAAAGGTTGATATAGATGAGCGTAAAGAACTTTTACTCAATAGAATAGGCCTAAAGGATGAGTATAAGAAAATGACAGGATCATTACCATTGGGTTATAAACAAAGATTGGCGTTGGGATGTTCCTTGATTCATAATCCACCGGTTTTGTTTTTGGATGAACCGACCTCGGGTGTGGATCCTAAAGCACGCAGAAGTTTCTGGGATCTGATCTATTTAACCTTGCAAGAAGGTAAGACAATCTTTGTGACAACTCACTTTATGGACGAAGCTGAATATTGTCATAGGGTTTCCATCATGCGAAACGGAAAGCTGATCGAGTTGGATAGTCCGGAAGCTTTGAAAGATAAATATAACAAAACAAATATGCAAGATGTTTTTCTTGCTTTAGTGTAGAGGTGACTATGATATCAGGAAAAAGACTTAAAGCTATCATGAAGAAGGAATTTTTACATATTTTGCATGATCCAAAGACTCTTTTCATCATCTTTCTCATGCCAGTAGCCCAATTGATAATTTTTGGTTATGCTATGAATACAGAGATTCAGGAAATTAAAATGGGGATCATCGATTATAATCAAACCCCGATGTCTGACAATCTTACCAAAGAATTTACCGGGAGTAAGTTCTTTACAATGGTACCGGAACTGGAGGAGGAAGCACAGATAGATGGATTCTTTAAATCCAGCAAAGCAAAAGCAGTACTGATCATTCCCCAGGATTTTGCCAAAGACTTGAATAAAGGTTCGGCCACAGTGCAATTTATCATTGATGCAGCAGATCCCAATGCCGCCCAGGCTATCAGAAATTATTTCACGGCAGTGATCAGTAACTATAATCAAAAGTATGGCACGAATCTGCAAATGCCGTTTGGCGTCGAAGCAGCTATCTGGTTCAACCCCAATTTGAAGAGTGCCTATTTCTTTATTCCGGGACTATTAGCGATGATTCTGGTAATGGTTTCAGCCTTATTGACCAGTATTACAGTGACACGGGAAAAGGAATTAGGTACCATGGAGCAGATGCTGGTTTCTCCGGTTAAACCGTTTGAGATCATTTTCGGCAAATTGATTCCTTATGTATTCTTAGCTTTTGGAGATGCTTTTTTGATCCTGCTTGTCGGATTACTGCTATTCAAAGTACCCTTTATCGGGAGCTTTGTGCTCTTTCTATTTTTAACGACTTTATATATAATCACAGCACTCAGTCTCGGGTTAATGATCTCGACGGTAGCAAAGAGTCAACAAACGGCTATGATGATGGCCATAACCATCACCATGCTGCCTACGATCATCCTGTCTGGCTTTATTTTTCCTTTGAATTCAATGCCCAAGCTATTGCAGTGGATTTCTTATATTGTGCCGGCTAAGTATTATTTGATCATTGTCCGGGGAATAATGCTGAAGGGATGTGTTTTTACGCAGATGTTATTACCTACTGGTGTTTTAGCACTAATGTCCTTTATGTTATTTGTTAATTCCACACGCAGATTCAGTCTGACTTTGGAAAAGTAGGTGTATAATGCATAGAATGATAAGTATCTTAATCAAAGAATTTAAGCAGATCTTCCGCACGAGAGAGATGTTGGGTATAATTTTCGGAATTCCGATCATCCAGTTATTGATCATGGGTTTTGCTTTCACGACAGAAGTCAAGCATATCAAGTTGATCATATGTGATGATGATAACAGCAAATTCAGTCAGCAGATGGCCTCTGCATTTTCGACGACAGACAGGTTTGAAATCGTAAAGCTTGAAAATAATAGAAAGATAATTGCTGACGATATTCAAGGTTGGAAGGCCCAAATGGCGATAATTATACCATCCAATTTTTATGCAGATCTGAAGAGAGGACTCAAGCCGAAACTACAAATCATTGTAGATGGACTGGATGGTAATACGGCAGGTATAGCAGTAGGCTATGCTCAGGGGATCTTATCTGAGTTTGGCCAGGTATATCTAAGTTCCACAGGGTTGGAGAAACTTGTAAAAACCAGGATCGTACGTCAGACAGAGAGAATGTGGTATAATGATAATTTGGAGAGTTCGCAGTTCATGATTCCAGGAATTGTTGTTGTATTATTGACGATTATATCGATGATGCTGTCCTCCATGAGCCTCGTCAAGGAAAAGGAATTGGGGACATTAGAGCAGCTGCTTGTTACTCCTCTACAAAAGCATGAACTTTTATTGGGCAAAATACTTCCCTTCTTGTTTTTAGCATTCTTTGAGTTGATCCTGGTCATGCAGTTGGCACAGGTTATTTTTGGGGTGCATATGCAGGGCAGTTATGCTTTACTCTATGGACTGGCCTTCATATATTTATTCACGACTCTCGGGTTTGGTGTATTGATATCGACCTTTACAGCCACTCAGCAACAGGCGATGTTTGTTTCCTGGTTCTTTATGGTATTTATGCTTTTGATGTCCGGGTTGTTTGTTCCCATAGAGAATATGCCGATGCTGATGCGTAAGCTGACATATCTGAATCCTATGCGGTATTTCATGTATATCATTCGGGATATCTTTGAGAAAGGATCATCTTTACAGTATCTGCTGAACAATGTGATCCCCATGTCTGTTTATGGTTTGAGTGTCTTCAGCCTGAGTATTTTGAAATTCCATAAAAAGGTAAACTAACAGGGGATGGTAAATTTTAACAGACTTTCTAAAAAACTATTGACTTTATCAGATTTGTTTTCAAAATTACTCAAGGTAAAATAAATATTTATGTTTCTTGAGGAAATTGAGTGATTTATGAGCAAAAAATTAAAATTAATTTGTCTATTCGTTCTTTTATTAAAGTGTCTGTATAGTCTGGACTTTTCCAAAGAATTTTACTACAAAGTCAAAAGTGGTGTACAAAAGGATTATCCTGAAATCAGTTATCTGGAAAGTGATGTTTACAGGTTAAAGACCGAAAAAGATGCAGAGGGCAAGAACTTTGATTTTAAGCTGAGTCAGTTAACAAAATTAAATTCTATACAGGTAATTGTTGATAATAAGAATTTCACATGGTACACTAAGAGTTGGAAATACATACAATCAAATCAAACCTTTCAGAGTGATTCCAGATTATACAATATTGAATTTTATTATAAACCGCTTAAAGATCAGGAGATACAAATCACGAGAGATATTTCATATAAGAATCCTAGCCAATTTTCCATAATACCGATTGAATATGATCCTGAAATGAAGAATTTCAAAGCTGAATTTGAAATATCTAATGATTGGGATCTGAATATCCGGGTCTTGTCTTACTTTGATTCAACTTCTTTCAAAGTGACTAAGACTGAAAGGGGATATTGCATAAGTTGTGATACATTGAATCTTCAACCCAAGCTTAAGCTTTTGGATCCTACTATACCTTTTGCTTATATATTATGTGATTTATTTTATCAAAACAAAAAAATTATTAGTGCAGATCCTCAGATATACAGACAAAATTATAAGACGAGAATAACTGATTATTCCGATGAGTTTGCTTTTTTTTCCGCTAATCTTTTACTTGATGAGACAGGTTTAGAGAAAACAAAAAATAAGGAGATAACTAAAATTAAGCTAACAGACAGAAAAAGACAAAACTATTTGAAATCTTGTGTCAAAAAAATGTCTGGAAACGGGAAAAAAAGTTATTATGATTTTTATCATAAAATGGAAGGTGATACATGTGAATTTAACAGAGTAAATATAATCTTTCAGTATGTGCAGCAGAATATCAGATATTTTTCTAAAAGTGATTCCACACATGATTACATACCAAAACATCCAGCAGAAATTCTGGCAAATGGCTATGGTGATTGTAAAGATATGAGTTGTTTAATTAAAACTTTATCTAATCATTTTGGGATAAATGTGGAGTATGGTTTAGTAAACACAAAACATGATAATCCTGAAGGAATAGCAGGAGATCTTTTGTACAATCACATATTCTGTATTTACAAGAATCAGAAACAATCGTATTATCTTGATGCCACCGACCAATATTCATCAATTAGCAAAATTCCAGATTATATTCTGAATAAATATATATTTTTATATAATGATTCTGAGAATAATTTTATAAAAAACTCATTGCCAAAGAATGATTTTCAGATAAGTGTAAATATTTCTACATATGCCGACTCTCTCAAGAATGGAGATACCTGCATAATATTAAAAGGGAATTCCAGAAGTTTTACTTTGCGATCACTCGAAAACTATGATCTGTCAGATCCTAAGAATTATTTTTCCAAACTTCTTTCTAAAAAAATTAAAGACATTGTCTTTTCTAATTTGTGTATTAGTGCAAAAACAGATACTACTTTAGTTGTTAAGGGTAATGCTGATTTGAGCAAATTTGTTGTTACTAACAAACTCAAACAGAGAACATACTATAGCAAAGCACCTTTTAATCTGAAGACAAGCGATATTCTTTCGAGAGAAGCTGATAGCTGTCCAATATCCAGCTTGGAGTTGTCTGATCTTAATCTGGAAATTAAGCTTAAAGGAAGCAATTTTGCACTAACAGGAGATAACATTTCTCAGAATCAAGGAGAAAATTTCTTTTTTGCAAGAAGTAGATTTTCAGAAAAAACGCTTATTTTGAATTATGGATATAGAATTGCAGATGGAATATACAATGGCAAAAGCAAAACAGATTTTATAAACTTTATTAAAGAGTATAATAAGAAGAAAAGTGAATGGTTTATTCAGTAAAAGGAGCATTTGTGAACAGAATTTATTTTTTTTTCCTACTATTTGCAGTTGTTACAGGGTGCAGTACAGTACCCAAAGTTAACCCGTATGTAACGTACTTTCCTGATAAATCTGTTTATGATATTCCCAAACTCCTTGAGGAAAATACAGGGATGCCGGCCGTTTGTTTGCAAAAAATAACAGAAGCTGAAAACGGTGCAAAATCTGATTTTGAAGCAGTAACAAAAAGATCTAAAACTCATTTAATTTTAGACCCCAAATCAAAGGCCTTTTCATCTTTTATTATTAATGACAAAAAAAATAATGTACTTAAAGATATATTCTTAAGAGTTATTTATCCTGACAATGAAATTCTGGAAATAAGAAAGGAGGATTTGCGTAAAGAAAATAATGATGATGGCAGCATCGTATATAAATACGCTTATCCTAATCTCACAAAAGGCACCATTATTCAAGAATATTATGAATATACCAGTTATTCAAGTAAATACCATTTCATGGATTTTAAATCAAATGTCCCAATTTTAGAATATAAATACAACCTGCTAATTCCGGATCAATGGAAAATTAGTTTTAAAAATTATAATCGTTTTAAAGACTTTATAACAAAAATTGAACTAAAAAATGAGAGAAAAACTCAATATACAATTAGAATGAAGAATATTCCGGCTTTTGAAGAAGAGCCATACTCAATTTCTCTAATGGAATCACAATCCTATTTGCTTAGCAAAATTACTTCATACTTTCTAATTTATTTCGCTGGTGAGATATGTTGTGATACACACAATGATCCCACAACCTGGGAGGGATTAGCACAGGAATTATTGGTTTTAGACACAAATTCCAAGTCTTATCCTCCGGAAACAGATTCTATTCTTGTAACCATTGATAAAAATAATACTACAGAGCTTGCCAAAGTTGAAGCAATTATGAAATTTATCTATGATAATTATGAATATGACCCAGAAGCTAATCCTTTAAATACATTGAATAATTCCAATGAAAAAAAAGGCACTGCAAAACAGCTAACTAATTTAGCCTTGCACATGGCACACAAGTTAAATTTAAAATCATATTACGTTTTATGCCATTCTGCAGACAAAGGAGAGATTGATCCAGAATTTATTGATTTATTTAATTTCGACAGACCTGCAATTATGTTTGAAATTGGAGATGAGCCTTTCTTTTGCTTTCCTTATCTGAAAAGTGACAATATCAAAAAGATTCCCGCTAAATATGTAAAGCAAACAGCGATTATTCTTTCTGATTACAACAATAGCAACCGAGTTGGTAAATTTGTTCAGATGCCGGATAATGAAGAAAGTAGTCGTAAAATTGAGGACACTTATCAAATAAATATATTAGCAAATGGACAGTTGAAAATTCATCAGACTTTGAGTATTGAAGAGGATTACATGCAGGAAATTAGAAAATCACTCCAAGACCTCAAAGACGATGAAAAGGATGAAAAGCTAGAAATCATTATGAACTCATTATCTCTGGATAATAGTAATGCCAAAATAGACAAATGGACTTGTATAAATATCAAAGATGAACTTAAACCTCTAATCATCGAGGTAGATTACACTATAGACAATCTTGTTTCTGTAATGAAGGATGATGTTTTAGTTCAAACTGTTGGATTATTGGACCAAATATCCTTAAATCAGTATAGAGTTAATCGTACGATACGTAAAAATCCCATATTTATCAGACAGAATATACTTTATCAAAAAAATGTTGAAATTCAATATCCTGATAACTGGCAATTTATTGGTAACCTAAAACCATTTGAAATGACTAATAAATTTGGAAATTATTCTTTGGCCGTTAACACGGAAAATCACAAAGTGAAGATAGCCCAGTCAACTATTATAAAAGAAAACAATGCTCCGAAAGAAGAGTATTCCCTATTAACTGATTTGTTGTGGCAAAGTTCTTATCAAGAGCTTTCAACTCTCTTTTTTGAAATAAAATAGGAGAAACCACAGATAACTTAAAATAAACGCCTAATTATTTAAATTTGATTGAAACATGTAGTTGATTATATTGTTTTATAAATAGGAGGAAATAATGAAAAGTCTTTTTTTGATCTTAGTCGTATTAATGACACAACAAATATATGCTGATAAAGAGCTGCAGACAGTACAATCTGTAGAGCTGAATAAATATCTGGGGAAATGGTATGAAGTGGGCAGATATCCAAACTCCTTTCAGAAGAATTGTTTCAAGTCAACTGCCACTTATTCGCTTAATGAAAAGGGTAAAATCATTGTTTTAAACGAGTGTAAGAAGGGTTCACCCGATGGTAAGTATAAATCGGTAAAGGGAAAAGCCTGGATAGTCGATAAACAGACAAATGCCAAATTAAAGGTGTCCTTCTTCTGGCCGTTCTCAGGTAATTACTGGATAGTTGATCTGGCACCGGATTATTCATATGTGGTTGTTTCAGAACCCGGGATGAAATATCTCTGGATTTTGAACAGAACTCCCGAGATCAACCCTGAAGTGGAAAAGGGGATTTATGCCAAACTTGAGAAGATGGGCTTCGACACGAAGAAGATAATAAAGCAGTAAGAAGACTCTTTTCAGAATTAATTCAACAGGGATGGACAGGATGTAAGTCAATTGTGAATGGTTAATGGTTAATAGTTAGTGGTGAATAGTGAGTGAAAAAAAGAAAAGACTTGACTGATTAAGTGTCGGTGCAGTAAAATTGTAACGAACCTTAAATATTGGAGGAATTGTGAAGTACTTACTGATTTTTAGTATGATAGTATTGGTAGCATTATCCGGATGTTTATTTGATAATGATGATGGCGGGAGCAGCAATGGTACGGATAATAACAATGGAGATCAGCGACCTGCACCAAGGAATCTGGAAGTTTCTTTGTACAATGCAAATCAGATACTCTTAAATTGGGAAGCACCTCCAATATCCAATATTCAGGATGCAGAAGATCTTGAAGGTTATGTTATTTACAGAAATTATGAAATTGTTAGGGAAGTTAGTACACATTCGACGAGTTATATTGACATGAGTCAGCCTATAGGCAGTTATACATATTATGTCAGAGCTAAATACAGTGGTGGATTATCCGGCACAACAAATTATGAAAACATTTCAATAACCGGACTTATGTATTCACCTTATAATCTGGAATACACTATCAGCAATGGGCGGGTAAATTTATCCTGGCAACGTCCGACAAATTTTTTAGGTGTGACAGGTTACCGGATTTACCGGAACGATCAGCTAATATGCACAATCAATAATGATCAAACAATGGTTTTTACAGATGGCGTAAATGATGTTACAGAATACAGTTGTACATATTATGTCACCTGCATCTATTCCGGAGTGGAGTCAGAGCCTTCGAATACAGTGACCGTTGATTTTGTTAACATAACTTTTAATAATAATGTATTTACGGATATTGAAATCATGGTCAACAGCACAAAGAAAACAGTGCATGCTGGTGGCAGTGTGGATTTTCTTGTTCTGCCTAATAATGGAGTAATCCATTACACTGCAAAAACATCAGGAGAAACTTCAAGTGGAGTCCAGATAGGACTAATGTTGGAGTGGAATTATAATGTGCAAACTTATGGAAATAGTTCAGTTACGCGGGATTTGATTGCTTCCTCAGACTACTTTTTCATTAAATTCAAAAATGAAGGAACACATGATCTAACGCCACTTTATGTTAATGCAGGTAATTCAGATCAGACAATTGATAATATAGTTTTGTATAATAACCATATTGAGTATAGAGTTGGATATTACAGAGCTTATAGCAGTACAGTGGTCCGGGCATATTTTGCAGATGATGCAGATGAATATGTTTATTGGGATAATTTAGGTTTACCCTTTACAGATAATCAGTATGTAATCCTGCATAACGGCACCAAAGGTGTTCAAACAGGAACTTCTCAAATGAAATTCAAATATAAGCCCGGTACAATGATCACCCGGGATAGTTGTAATTAGGGAAAAGGATTTTGTACAAGGATTGAGTGGAAAAAATTGAGAACACGGACTGACATGGACAAACACTGACTTACACGGACATGAAAAGGTGTCAGGTGTCTGGAGCCAGGTTTCAGTAAGAAAAGAATACAATCCGAATAATTCACTAACAATTACTGTTGAAGAGATCATTTCCCAACAAATTCCGCAAAAGTGTAAAAATTTGATTGACCAACTTTTATTTCCTGAGGACTGTGACAAAAATATAATAAATAAAGCATCTTTTGATGCGAAGGGGTCAAATTATGGCTAATCGCTGGGAAGAAAACTGGCTGAAAACCCGACAGCGTGTGGGGTGGGTTGAGATCAAGGCAGCCACACCCGAGACTTATAGTAAACTTGGTTTTAAATGTGGATTAGAAGTTCATCAGCAACTTGCGACAAAACAGAAACTTTTTTGCCGTTGTCCGGCAGGTATTTATCACGATTTTGAAGACTTTGATGCCGAAATTGTACGACATATGCGTCCTACTCTAAGTGAGTTGGGAGAATATGACGGCACCGCATTAATGGAATTCCGTACTAAAAAGAACATCATCTATCGAATCAAGAATGACACAGCCTGTACTTATGAAGTGGATGATACACCGCCTTTTGCTTTGAATAGAGAAGCTTTGTCACATGCTATGGAAATTGCTCTTCTCTCCAAGATGAATATTGTGGGAGAATTACATATAACCAGAAAACAATATCTGGACGGGAGTATTCCGACCGGATTCCAAAGAACAACAATTCTTGGTATCGAAGGTGAAATTCCCATTTCCAATAAAAAGATCAAATTAATTCAATTCAGTATAGAAGAAGACAGTTGCCGTGAAGTGTCTGATATCAGACACACGCGTATATATTATGCAGACCGTCTGGGTATGCCACTCATCGAGACAGTGACTTATCCTGAAATGTTGACACCCCAGGAAGCCATGGAAGCCGGGCAGTATATCCGGTTTTTGGGAAGAAGTTCAGGCAAAGCCAGAACAGGTATCGGAGCTGCAAGACAGGATGTAAATGTTTCTGTTGAAGGTGGAACAAGAGTAGAGATCAAGGGTGTGTCACATATAACCTGGATTCCTAAACTCACGCATAACGAAGCTTTCCGTCAATATTCATTGCTGGAGATAAAAAAGGATTTATTAAAAAAGATTAAAGATACTTCATCCTGGAAGATCAGTCACAAAATATTACCTGCAGATGATTGGAAGCATATTCCTATGTTGAAGAAAGTCGCGGCAGAGAATTGGAAGCTGGTGGCTGTCAATGTTCCTGGATTCAGGAATATTTTGTCCTTCTTTACCCAGCCAGGCAGAGTTTTTGCGGATGAGATCAGCGACAGAATGAAGGTTATTCCCTGTTTGGAGAAGCCGAATATGTTCCATTCAGAAGAGTTAAAGCCATTTTTGGATGAAGCAGAATGGTCCAGAATTTCCAGTGTTCTGGAAGCAGGTGATGATGATGCTCAGATCTTGTTCTGGACACCGGAAGATGATCTGAAGACAGCACTTGAGACTATAGAAGAAAGATGCATCATGGCGTTTAACGGTGTTCCCAACGAGACCAGAAAAGGGTTATCCAATGGAACCACCATCTTTGAAAGAGTTCTGCCGGGTGCAGACCGGATGTATCCTGATACAGACTCCAAACCTATCCCTGTACCGGAAGAGTTAATCGCATCAGCCAGAAAAAGTCTTCCAGTTGATTTGAGTGAAAGGCTTAATCAGTTAGCAGCTTGGGGAGTTCCACAGGATGCTTATGTTTATATTTTAAGAAACAATTTAATGCCGGTGATCGAGAAGATCGCAGCAGAATACAATATGTCTCCCAAGTATGTAGCCTTGGTTTATGCTCACAAGTTGAAGAGTCTGCAAGGCAGAAATCCTCTTCCTTTCGGACATGACAGAGTATCTGATCTGTTCAAGTTTATCAAGATGCGGAATCTTCAAAATGATATTA
Source organism: uncultured Candidatus Cloacimonadota bacterium (assembly GCA_964419225.1). GTDB lineage: Bacteria > Cloacimonadota > Cloacimonadia > Cloacimonadales > CAYQPF01 > CAYQPF01. Next base: position 20,059 of record CAYQPF010000068.1, read on the forward strand.
TCAATCCAATGTTGGAAGTACTTTTTGAGCATCCGAATATGGTATTTTCTTCAATTCTTTCTGTAATCGGATATACACCCGCAGATCCACAGTATCTCTGTGATCAGCTTCCCATCCTTTGTGAGATGTATGACACTTTCAAACGCCAGTCTATGCGTAGATCTGATGCGAAAGTTAACTGGATCATGGGCCGTTTACGCAAGCCTGCTCTGGGTAATATCTGTCTGAAAGAACTTAAGGAAAAAGTAGAAAATTATCTTCAGGAGGCTAAAAATGCTTGATCTGTTCAAAGGATACAAAGGACGCGCTCTTGAAACTCTACAGAAATTCAAAGTTCGTGTTTGGGGTGATACAACAGTTGACACAACGCGTGGACGTTTTCAGGGGATCATTTTACCCCGTTCAGAAAACGATGACGATAAACATATAGTTATCAAACTTATAACTGGTTATAATGTTGGAATTGATGTTGATAACATCCTTGCCATGAAGGAAACCGGTTATAAAGAAGCACATTACAAGATTCCGGAAAAGGAATTTCCTTATACACCAGGTCTGCCCAAAGTCAAACTTCTGGGTACCGGCGGGACGATAGCATCGCGTTTGGATTACCGCACAGGTGCAGTGATTCCTGCATTCTCACCAGGCGAATTGTATGGTGCTGTTCCAGAATTGGCAGATATCTGTAATCTGGAAACAGAAAAACTCTTTGCTGTGTTCTCCGAAAATATGGGACCTGAACAGTATAAAAAACTGGCAATATCCATAGGTGAAGAAATCAAGAAAGGAACTGAGGGCATTATTATTGGTCATGGAACCGATACTATGCACTATACATCGGCAGCTCTTTCCTTTATGTTGCAAAACCTGCCTATCCCTGTGGTAATGGTAGGATCGCAAAGATCTTCAGACCGTCCCTCTTCCGATGCAGCGTTGAATCTGATGCATGCAGCCAAGACTGCCGGTTATTCTGATATAGCTGAAGTAATGGTGTGTATGTTTGGACCTACAAGTGATGAATACGGTCTGTTACATCAGGGGACAAGAGTCCGTAAGATGCACTCTTCTTATCGTTCTACCTTCCGTACTATCGGTGATACACCTATTGCCATGGTGACCAGAGAAAAAATTACCCCAATTAGAACTAATTATAATATGCGTCGCAAAGATAAAAATGTGACCATTCTGCCTTATTTCAATGAAAAAGTATCGATGGTTTATTACTATCCGAATATGGCTCCAGATATCATTGATGCGTTAGTGGACAATGGCTACGAAGGTATTGTTATCGTAGGAACAGGATTGGGTCATATCAACAAACCTGTCTATCCTGCAATCAAAAGAGCAGTGGAAAAAGGTGTTCATATCTATATGACGGTCCAGACTCTTTGGGGATATGTTCATATGTTTGTTTATGATACCGGTAGAGACCTGATGAGTATCGGAATTGTTCCAACCGAGAATATGCTCCCGGAAACAGCCTTCATCAAATTATCCTGGGCACTTGGTCAGACAAATGACAGAGAAGAAGTCCGCAGACTGATGCTCACTCCTATCTCCCGCGATATTACTGATGGCGAACCCTACAATGGCTATCTGATCTTCCAGGGCGGAGTCCCGGAAGTGGAAGAATTCATCCGTCAGTTCCATAAATAGGGACGAGTAACGAGTGACAAGTGACGAGTAACGTGTGACAAGTGACAAGTGACGAGAATATAGGCGGCCGGAAGGTCGCCTTTTTTTGTTGGCCTGAGATGTGGACGAAATAGACAGAATGGACAATAGGGACTAGATGGACTATACTGATGAGATCGGTGTTCCATAGGGACCACTGATCTTTAAGCAACCTTTCTGGGAGATGACGCAGCTTGCGTCATTATAATAAAGAGCCTGACGGGCTCTTCTCCAAGGAGATTTAAACTACACTATCAGAATTTGCTTTTTGGAGAATATAATACAGCAAAGTTTACCGGAGGCGAATTACAGAAGTATCGAACAAGTTGGGACTTTTCTGTAGGTGCGAAAGTACAGTTTTAAAAATGTACGCAAAAAACATTTGACATTATAGTCTGTTTTGCAAAGTTAGAAAAAAAGGTAAGGAGGTATCAATGATTTTAATAATTATGTCATTCAATAATTATAAGTGTTTGATAATGCCTGCTTACAGGAAACATGTTTAGAATTAACTAAAATATATGAAACCGCAGGCCAAAAACCTGCGGTTTTTTTTATATAAGGAATTAAGGATGGAAAACAAGAAGTATATCCAGGAACTTTTTAAGTATTTATGGGAAGAGAAGATTCTCTTTATCTCAGGGTTAGTGACAATGGCACTGACAACCCTGACATTTCTGCTTGATCCTCTGATCATAGCACATATTATCGATGTATGCGTGCCGAAAAAAGATGTTATAGATATGCTCAACTGGGGATTTCTCTTTGCCGGAGTAATCGTGGTGAGTGGAATTTTATCCTATTTTCAGATTGTCTGGTTATCCAAGATGGGAGTCAGAGTAATAACCAAGATAAAGAGCAGGATCTTCGATCAATTGATGCGTTTGCCTGTCTCGTATTTCGATAAAAATCAGGTGGGTGAACTTATTTCCAGAGTGGAGAGTGACTCAGAGAAGGTCAAACAATTATTCTCGGAATTCTCAGTCATGATTTTGGGAAATGTGATGTTTTTTATCGGAGTTTTAATAGTTTTATTTTTTAAGAATTGGCAAATAACTCTGGCTTTGATCATTCCTTCCATTTTTGTTCTGGCAACAGTATTTTTTGCGGTACGCTATGTGAGTAAATTCTATCGAAGATCCCGGGAATTGTATGCAGATGTGACCTCGGTTTTGACTGAATACATCCAGGGTATGAGCATTGTCCAGATCTTTAACAGACAGCAGTTAGTCCGGAATATCATTGATACCAAGAGTAAGGAAAAGAAGAGAATAGACACAATTGCTTCTTTTATTGAATATCCTTTACAGGGGTTTTATGATTTCTTTTTGACAACAATTTTTATCGTTGCTGTAGTATATGTGATGACACCTAAAATTGCGGCGGGAGTTGTTTCGATAGGGACATTGATCATCTTTATCCAATATGGCAATAGAATTTTCTTTCCTTTGATGATGATTGCTGAGAACATCAACCAAATCCAGCGGTCATTTGTATCTTTGAAGAGAATTTTTGAGCTAACTCATCTGAAAACGGAAGAAGAATTCAGGACAGAGATGTATAGCCCTACTTTCAAAGATCAAATTGAATTTAAAGATGTCTGGTTCAAATACAAAGAAGATGAATGGGTTTTAAAGAATGTGAATCTGACAATCAAACGGGGAGAGAAAGTAGCATTAGTCGGAGCTTCAGGAAGTGGTAAATCGACGACCATCAGTCTGATCTGCGGGTTTTACAATATTCAGAAAGGTCAAATTCTGGTGGATGGTCAGGATTTAAATCAGGTGTATTTATCGGAATGGCGGAAGAAGATAGGACTTGTTTTGCAGGACATCTATTTATTCCCGGGTAATATTCTGGAGAATATCAGGATCTATAATGATGAGATACAGGAAGAAACTGTGAACAGAGCCATCGAAACAGTCCAGGCTCAGGATCTTGTTTTCAAGAGTAATTCAGGAATTCATTCTGAGATCAAAGAGCGTGGTCAGAACCTGTCGGTAGGAGAAAAGCAATTACTGAGTTTTGCCAGAGCATTGGTTTTTAATCCGGAGATCATTATCATGGATGAAGCTACAGCGTCTGTAGATGCCCGGACTGAATCGAGAATCCAGAAGGCGATGGATGAAGTGCTGACAGGGAGAACAGCAATCATTGTAGCACACAGGCTGGCTTCTATCGTACATTGCGACAAAATATGCCTGTTTCAGGATGGTCAGATCATTGCAGAGGGAACACATGCTGAGTTATTGGAGATATCTCCGGAATATCAGAAGCTGGTGGAATTGCAGTTCATGAATCATGAAACTGCGGAAGAAAAGGATGTGGCAAATGAATAATCATGTAAAATGGATTTTCAATCATTGGAAACAGCATAAATTCTATATTGTTTTTCTGTTTATCCTAACCCTGTTATCGACAACCGTAACAGTGGCTTATCCAATCGTATTTAAGAAGTATTTGGATGTGCTGAGTCAAATGGTTAATGATCATGTAAAGCCCGATGAGTCACTAAAACAGGTATATAATATCATTAAGATCTTTATAGCTATTGGTTTGGCGAAGCTGGTAGTATCGACTTATCCGTCATTCAGAGCTTTAATGAATTTGATCTTTGAGTATGTGCTCAGGAAAAAGTATTTTGACCTGATCATTGAAAAAGATTATAAATTCTTTGCCAATTTCCGTACCGGCGATCTGGTGACCAGGTTAACGAATGACATGAGTGAATTTGGCAGAATCTCCTGGTTTATGTGTTCAGGGATATTCCGTGCTCTGGATTCTTTTATCAAGATCTGCTTCTGTATGGGTGTGATGTTTTCCATGAATTGGGAACTGACCCTTTATACGATAGCTCCTCTTCCCTTTATGATAGTTGTATTCTATTTTACCTCAGGCAAAGTTTATACTACTTTTGATCAGAATCAGAAAGCGATCAGTGACATTAACAATCAACTGGAACTGAGTTTTTCCGGAGTTAGGATAATTAAAGCTTTTGTCTGTGAGCAGAAATACCGCAGATTCTTTGAGAATGCTTTGGACAACAGATTCAAAACAGAAATGAATGTGGTGAAGTTGAATACATTTTTACATTTGATCTATGAGTATATTGACAGGTTCGCTATCATCGGAGTAATTCTGTTTGGAGGATACATGGTTGTAAAAGGGGAAGTATCAATTGGTACTTTCTATGCATTTTATACTTATTTATCCATGCTTATTTATCCGATATTGGATTTACCACAACTATTTGTTTCAGCCAAACAGGCATTTGTCTGCATAGACAGATTGGATGAAATTGCTGATTATCCAGTGGATAACAGTCTTAATAAAGGAAGTAAGATCGATTCCATTAACTCCGTAGAATTCAATGATATTGAGTTCATCTATCCTGAGAAAAAGAAACCTGCTTTAAAGAAGATCAGCTTCAAACTAAATAAAGGTGAAAAGGTGGCTATTTTTGGACCAATCGGCTCCGGGAAAACAACCATCATGAATTTACTGAGTGGAATTCTAATACCCCAAAACGGTAAGATCCTGGTTAATGACCGGAATTTAGATAATATAGACATTGTCAGTCTGAGAGAACTGATCGGATATGTACCCCAGGAAGCCCTGCTATTTTCGGGAAGTATAAAGGATAATGTTAATTTTGGTTCAAAACAAGAGGATCCGGACCACTATAAGAGATCATTGAATGCTTCACAGTTAAGTGATGAAATAGCCCAGTTTGGCGAGAAAGATGAGACCATCATCGGACAAAGAGGGTTGAGCTTATCCGGTGGTCAGAAGCAGAGACTGGCAATCGCCAGGGCACTCTACCGAAAACCACAATTGCTTCTTCTGGATGATATCACAGCCAGTCTGGATGCAGATAATGAAGAAAAACTCTGGAAAGAGATCAATATTATGGCAGAAGATATCACGGGAATAGTGATTTCGCACAGACTTTCAACTCTCAGATATGTGGACAGAGTTATCTTCTTGGAGAAAGGTGAAATCTTTGGTGATGGAACCCATAATGTTCTGTATAATACAATTCCTGAATACAGGAGTTTTATTGATGAGCACCTCAAATAGTTGAGAGTTGAGAGTTGAGAGTTATCGACAACCCATCCCCGACCCTTCCCTTTGAATAAGGGAAGGG
>CAYQPF010000069.1:0-25571 GCA_964419225.1 uncultured Candidatus Cloacimonadota bacterium
TTACGGGCAGTGTTCCTGCTTCGGTTGAACCAATAGCCCATTCGCTGAAATCCTGAACGTTATTAGCTTGAATTGTATGATCATCCATTGCAATGAAACTTCCCCAGACAGTCCAGGGATCCGATGATCTTTCTCTTTTTAGAATTCGACAGGTTTGAGCAGCACCAAGATTCAAATTTGTTACGTCAAAGGTTATAGAACCATTAAAGGAACTCATATCACTATAGATATCCCAATATCTTTGGCTAACTCTGTGAATACCATCTGGTAAAACACCCGTTGGTGGTGTTCGGATATCGTTGAGAGTGATTTCGTGCATATTTCCTACAACCCCGCCAGGGACTCCATTTATAATATCAATTTGCAGATCATTGTCAGGGAAAGGAATGTTATCGACACCGCTTAAATCAACATTTTCTATAACAATATTTCTAAGATGGTTGGCTGGAAAAATAGATAGGTCAAAATCATACCATCCTGTTTGATTCTGAATTACAAAATTAATTGTACTAAGCTCAAATCTCAATTGATTATTAAATGGATTGGCAAACTCATTTACCCAGGCCGGATCAGAGTTCGCAACATCGACAGTCCCCCAACAGGATGCTTCTACTGCTTCGCCAGTACCAACCCATGTTTGCCAGTTAACTGCACCAAAACCCAGTGCTTGCAACGTTGCTCTCATCTGCAATGCTGTCGGATACGGTGTGTTGACATTAAGCTGGCAATTTATGACTTTTAATTTAGTAATACCGTTTACCTTAACTTCTCCTACACCATTTGTATAAACTCTTTGATCACCTGCCTGACCCGGCGTGTTCCAGGGATTGGCAGGATTAACCATATTGACTTTGTTGAATCCGGTAAGACCAAAATTAGTGAATTCAACAGTAACACCTGCCACGCCGTCTAAAAATGCCAGATTCTCCTGAGTACAAACACTTTGAGTTGTACCGGGAACTGATTCAAATATACGATAAGCATAATTGCTGAAGGCATTGTTGGCATAAGAAAAACAATTCATATCATTTGTGGGAAAACCAGGATCATCGAGATCAAACATCCAGGGACCTGTAACATCACTTGAACGTACATCAGTCAGGTGAAATGTGATTGGAGAAACAGCAGATAAACCTACTGATGCTAAAAACATGATAACGACAAAACTGATAGAAACCAGTCTTTTGGTTTGAAAAAAACTTATTAAATTCATATTTCCTCCTAATTATAATAATTATGTATTATCAATTCCTGTGCCATCAGAAATAAAAATATCCGTACATGATTGCAGAAGTAGATATTAATATGTTGATGAGGAAGAAGATAACTAAAATCGATAACACTTAATTAAAGGAGTATCTGGTATATTTCAAAGCTCTTATGAGACAAAAAAAGAGCTGATTCGCACATAATATTATTGAAATAGTGCAAAATCGCACATGCTATAATCTATTCATTTATCCCGTATTTCTTTAATTTCCGCATTAAGGTAAAACGGGATATCCCTAACTTTTCTGCTGCTTTTGTTTGATTTCCCTGAAACTGTTTTAGGACATTTTCAATCAAAACTGCTTCATTTTCACTTAAAGTATAATCAGTTTCGTCTATAGTTTGAGTAGATTTAAGAATAGGGAAGAGGTCGGGATGAATTGAAGGCTCTTTGTTCAGGATGAGTGCCCTTTCCACCATGTTTTTCAGTTCTCTGATATTTCCGGGATAACTGTAATTTGTTAAATGATTTAATGTTTCCTTAGTAATTGAAGGAACTGGCTTACCATATTGGTGACAGAATTGCTGGACAAAATGGTTGATTAAGACAGGGATATCACTTTTTCTTTCACGGAGGGGCGGAATGTCAATCTGAATTGTATTGATACGGTGAAACAGGTCGAGTCTGAATTCACTCCTATCTATCTTATCATGAATATTATGATTTGTAGCCGAAATGATTCTGACATTAATTGGAATAGCTTTATCGGTACCAAGTTTAATAATTGATTTTTCTTCGAGTGCCCGCAGTAGTTTGGCTTGCATATTTTTGGGCATATCGGCAATTTCGTCCATGAAGAGAGTACCATGACTAGCTGATTCCAGAAATCCCTTTCTGTCTGTAAAGGCACCTGTAAAAGCACCTTTGCGGTATCCAAAAAACTCGCTTTCCATCATATTTTCTGGTAGGGCGGAGCAATTTACACCCAGAAAGTTATGTTTTTTTCTGTTACTGGAATGATGGATTATCCGGGCTATGATTTCCTTCCCTGTACCACTCTCTCCTGTAATCAGAACTGGTAAATCGTTGTATTCCGCAGCTTTAAGTGCCATTTGTAAAACTTCTTTGATTTCTCTGCTTTCACCTATCAACTGATGACCGATCACTTGCTCAAGCTCTTGTGAAATTAGAGCTTTATCTTCTTTTAACTGAATAATATCTTTATTCATTGTTCGTAATTTGTTTGCTCTTTCCATAGATATCTGAAGATCTTTATGACGAAAAGGCTTTTTAAGATAATCAGCAGCTCCGGCTCGCATGGCTTCGATAACTGTGTCCATATCACCGTGTCCACTCATAATTATAACTTCCATTTCAGGATACTGTGGCTTGATTATTTGCAAATATTCAATACCACTCATTTTTGCTAAACGTACATCCAGCAGCAGTAAATCAAAACTGTGAATTTGGAGGAGAGTTTGGCTTTCCTCAATAGTGTTTACACCCTGTACTTTGTGGCCGAGTCTGCTCAAAAACTCGATTATCTCAGAAACAACTCTTTGTTCATCATCAATTATCAATATGTTCATCATTTTAAACATCCTCTTTGAGATTTGTTAAAGGAATAATTACTTTTGCAGTGGTATATTTTCCAGGTTCACTTTGTAATTGGATCGATCCTCCAAACTCCTGGATTATACCCTGGATGATTGTTAATCCCAGACCTGTACCGCTTTCCGCGTCCTTCGTTGTATAAAAAACTTGAAATGCTTTCTGTAATACTTCTTCACTCATGCCAATTCCCTGATCTGTAACCTCCAGAACTATTCCATCTTCATTACTGTATGTTTTTAGCATGATTGGAGTCATAGCAGAAGATTTCCCCTTATCTTTTAAAGCATCTTTAGCATTGGAAAGCAAATTCAGGATCACCTGCTCAAGTTTATATGGATTGGCAATTATCCCGGGAAGATTGGGACTAAAATCAGTTTCTATTTTTATTCCCATCTTTGAATATTGTTTTTCAATAAGACTTACTGCTTGTTTTACCGTTTCATTAAGTTGAATTTCCTTTAAGGGTACATCTGTCGATTGGCGGGAGAAATGCCGGACATGGTCGATGATTTCCCGCATACGGCTGATGTCTTCGAAGATGTAGTCGAGTTTTTGGGAAATATAATGCTGGTCAGCTTCTTTACTCTCGATAGCCAGAAGAACATTGTCCAAAGTGAAGGCAAGACTGTGTAAAGGTTGATTTAACTCATGTGCAATACCTGCAGCTATCTCACCCAGTGACGCTAATCTGGCTTGCCTGAAGGCTTTGATCTCATTCTCACGTCGGATGGCAACTTCCTCATCGACTCTTTGTTCGAGGGTCTGATTCCATTTTTCAAGTTTCATTTCTTTTTCTGAGAGAAGGAGGTTGTATTTCTTCAAGCCTTTAAAACGCCAATACAAAACGGAGATAACAGATAAGCTCAGAAAAAGGATGATAATCAAATAGTTTCTGATTGTTTTGGATTTGGAGAGATTAGATCTCTGCAGTTCCTGATTCTTTTTGAGGATCTCAATCTGTTTTTCTTTGACTGCCATGCCATATTTGATTTCCATTTTGGTCAAATTCTGATTATATTTGTCTTTTAAAATACTTTCATTTAATTCTTGATACTCCTTTAAATACTTGTAGGCTCTGGGATAATCATTCTTCATTTTTGCTACATCAGCTTTAGTAGCAAAAATACTGGCTTTGATCGCTGGATTTTCAACACTGTCTACCAGTTTATCAAGTTCAGCCAAGGTCTCTGCTGCTTTTGTTGGATCATTTAATTTGACATAGATGTCAGCCAAATTAACAAGAGAACTTGCAATGGATGTGTTTTCTTTCAGTTCTTTCTTGATCATATATGACTGCAAATAATAATTCAAGGATTTATTATAATCTTTGGATTCCATGTAAGCAACACCAATGTTGTTAAGGGTCATTGCTACACCTTTGATATCATTAACCCTTCTGAACAGAGTTAAGGCTTTCTGATGGCTCTCCAAAGATTTGGCATAATTGCCCATTTGTCTGTAGGTAACTCCCAAGGATGTCAATATAGGGGTTATGTCTTCTGTATTCTCGGAATTCTGGACAAGTTTATAGGCCTCCTGAAAGTAAGCAATTGCTTTATCGTATCTTTCCAGTTTTAAGTAAAATTGACCTAAGCCAATTAATGTTTTGGCAATTTGAATAGTAGAACCTGTTTTCTTTCTAAGTTCAAGAGATTTAAGCAAATATTCCAAACTCTTTTCATAATCGTTATTCTGTAGGTAAGTATTCCCTAAAATACTGTAAATTTTAGCTTTATCGCTGTCAGAACCAATTCTTTGATAAATTTTGCTGCTGATTAATATCTGTTCCAAAGCTTCCTGGAATCGGTTATTTCCCAAATATGTCATACCGAGCGAACTGGTAAAAAAAGCAATATCTGCTTCATTCTTTTGCTGTACACATATCTCTATGGCCTCCTGATACTTGCCGATCTCTGCATCTAAATCATGCTTTTGTCTGGCTAAATTTGCCTGCTGTTCGAGAACATTAACCAACATTTTCTTGTCTGTTAAAACTCTGGATTTCTTTTCAGCATAATCCAAAAAGCTACTGCTGTTTGTGATGTCTTTTTTCCTTAAATAATATTTTCCTATGTTTAAAGAGGATTTGATCAATAACTCAGCATAATTCTTCCCGGATGCTAACGCATAACATTTCTTCTCATAACTAAAAGCTATATCCGATTTACCCAATATCTCATAGCATATAGCTATACGATGTAATACTGTGGCTTGTATGAAGTTATTGTTTAATAGTTCAGCCTCTTTCAGTGTCTTCTCTAATACAGTTATTGCTTTTTGGGGTTCCTGATCAGAATAAGACCAATAATAACGTTCAGACATTTTATATAAGTTTTCACCTTGAGCTGTTTTTAGACTATCCAGCAGCTTCTGTTCTACCGAAACTGCATTCAACAACTGCAAAAGAGTCCCAAACACTAAAACAACAATCAATTTAAACATGTAATTCCACCCAATCAGGATTTGTTCTTATAAACAGAAAATGTGAAGAAATGTCAAATGAATAATTGTTTGTTAAAGTAATCGAAAGAGTAATCAAAGAAAAAAGCCCCGTTTTCACGGAGCTGAAAAAGTTATTTTATCAGCTTCCAAGCTGATGGTAAGGCGATCACAGTGATCCCAATTTTCAGGATATCGCCAAGGATAAATGGCACACAACCAGCCATCAGAGCTTTTCCGATGCCCAGGAAATTACTCAGCCACAATACTCCACACAGATAAATTAGCAGATTTCCAAGAATCATTGCTAATAAGGTTAAACTCATTTTTTGGGTAAAACCCTTGTCTGCTAAGTATCCAACAACAACCGCAGTTATTACGAAGCCCATTAAATACCCGCCCGTCGGTCCAATCAAATGTGCTATCCCAAAACCGCCTGATGCAAATACGGGCAGATTCATTGCACCTTCTGTGATATAGGTCAGCAACGTGAGTGTGCCTCTTCTAAGTCCAAACGACAAAGCAATCAACAATACCGCAAAAGTTTGACCTGTTATCGGCACAGGTGTGAACGGTAAATGAATTGAAATTTGAGACATTAAGGCAATGAAAATCGAACCCGCTAGAATACAGCCAAGATCAGCCATTACTTGTGCTTTTCTCGTCTTTACCACCGGAATCATCAGTGCATCAATAATGTTTAAATTAGCAACCATTATTTTCCTCCATAGATTTTTAGCCCCGATCTGATCAGGTACTTTATGCCAGAATTGAATAGGAATCATTAATGTCCAGCCCTAAATACTGTGGTTTTACCCACTTTTGACATAATTGTGCTCGAACATTTTTTCATATGATGATTTACTAATCTCGTTTTTTTTTATAAAAAAACCGGCTGCCTTTTGAGCAGCCGTTTCTCTTTTCGTTTATTGATTTAAAAAATATGCCGGACATTAGTCCTATTTTACAATTACTCTGATATTGTCTTTATGGATCTTGTAACCACCTGAAACCGTAATATAACCCTTATAAAGACTGCTTAGATCTGTAACCTTACTGATGAACCAACTGTAATTGTTTCTCGCTTCTTCTTTAGATTTGGGAGCTATGTAGATGTCCCCTTCACAGTAATCAAAACTCATGATAACTGTACCCAACTTCAACTCTGATACATCTGCAGCTCGAGATCGCCAGTAGTACTTTGTCCAAAGACTGTTACCATCATTAATCCTGAAAAATTCTGCTTCACCATTGGTCTGTGGCCCGGGAGCCTGTGTCATTTTTGCTACTCGGACTGAGACATATGTATTATCATCAAGACCATGGTCCCCGATGAAATAATCATCAGGCTGTATGAAATGACGGTCTTCAGTTGGAGGTGCCATTGGCTCACTTCTTTGTACTTCGACAGGTCTGGTCACTTCAGTCTTTTCTTTGATTACTGTTGTTTCTTTGACCGTTACCGTAGGATTGATGATATTAGTTTGATTTAAGGTTACTTTAGAAGCATCAATTCTGGCTTTTTCCAGTTCAAATTGTCTTTGCTTCTCTTTATCATCAGCTTCTTTTTGCTGCTTATCACTGTTTCTTTGATTGATCTTGATTTGAATTTCAGTGATCAAGGAAGAAGCTTCCGCTACATTCTTATCATCAGCCATAACTTTGGCCAACTCTTCGATAGCTGCTTCAAGCTTGTTCTGAGTATAGAGTAATTTGCCGTTTTTCAATGCTGCAATAGATGTCTTAAGCAAAGCAGACTGAAGTTTGGCTTCTGCTCCGGCAATCATTTTGTTAAATTCTGTTTCGCTGATATTTGCTTTTGTATAAGCAAGATCAGTAGCCTTTTCTTCACCCTTATCACTCAAACCCTGACCCTTTGCTGTCATAGATCCTAATGTTTCACCGGCTTTCACTTTGAGTACAATAGAAAGTTCAACTTCCACCATGGTATTATTTCCGCTAAATCCTTCAACTTCTTTGGATTGAGAAACATTGGCTACAGCTTCAATAATGAAAGGTGAATTGGGATCAACATTGTAATTGAGTTTGTTAATAACTCTCACGATCTTGGCTTCGAGTTTGGGAAGGGATACGCCTTTTTTGTCTTTGGCAATCACAGCAAAGGCAATTGGTGTGTTCGTGCTCAATTCATAACCGGCAGTAACCTGAGTATCCTGTACATATTTAGCATACAGAGCTGGTAAACGGTTAAAACTAAGTTTTATGATTACTTTACCTGTGCCGGAAGAAGATGCCAAAGCTGTGACAAATACTTCAGCTTCGCCATTATCGGCTGTCTGTGTTTTGGCAATTATCGTATTATCTTCATTATAATAGGTTAAAGGCATTTTCGCCAGATTAACCTTTGTCCCGCCTGCTTTGTAAGATGCGGAAACGGTAATCGGAGCGGGAAGAGTCATCCCTGCTTTACCTTTCTGTTTATCACCATTAACAACAGTCAGAGTGATGTCACTAAGTACTTCCCTGATTTCGGAGATAAGGGTCTGGATTGTGATAGTCTCTTCGATCTTATATGTGTTATTGGATAATGCATCATAAAGAGCTTTTTTTGTATAGAAAGAATTGATGAATTCCTGAGCGTCAGTGTAATTATCCAAAGCAGCAATGATTTTACCATCTTTAGCCAATTTTCTTGCTGATGTTGTCAAATTTGAGATACTTGACCATAATTTGTCCAGTTCAACTTTCAATCCTGAGAGGTATTTGGCTTTATTGACCACACCCATTACATAGAAAGTCTTACCTTCCTGTCTCTTCTCCACGATCTGAATTCCTTGGATGGTCTGATTCACAGTCGCAGTGGTGCTCTTGGTCAAAGATTCTTTGTATGAGGCCTTGCTTTCTGTTTCTATGCTCTGCATATAATTGTCGAGTTTGGATTCGATTGTTACGCTGATCTGAGAAGCAATTTCCAGCTTGGCATTATTCACAGCAGTAGCTTCATCAGAACCTGATCCCGCTCCAACAAAATACTCATCCAATGAATATGATGAGGCATTTTTATTAGCATACCATTGTGGTTCGGCATATAAGCCCATAACTGCGAACAGGCATAAAGCGATAAAAATAATTTTCTTCATTCTAACTCCGCACGATCTTATTTAGGATCAATCTTGAGTTGAACCAACTTTCTATTTACAGTGATTCTTTTAACTCCGCTATCAAGTCCTTTCTTCTTGAAAGCTTCCTTAATTCCACGGTAAACTTCTGTAGAATCACCAAATTTAGCAGGATCACACCAGATAATGTAATCCAATGTCTGGTTAGTTGCTACATTGGCTTTATTCTTCTTGGTCATTGTCTTCATTGCATCTTTAAAGGCGAAAGTAATATCTTCAACCTGATCTTCATCAAATGATGTACTCATACTAACAATAACTTTGTACTGAACACCATTGGCAAGATCATCTTTCCAGTAACTGTCGATACGTGCTAATACATTATTTACTGCAGAGTTAACAGCTTCTTCGATAGAAATCATGGTGTCGCCTTTACGAGCCTGGCTATAACCTGTCTCTGTACCTAATAATCTGCCCGTAGTGGTTTCAAATGCTTTAACTACCATTGCATATCTTTGTGTACCATAACCCTGATCTTCACTGGTCCCGGAGAAGGTCAAATATACGTCACTTCCAATTGAAAGTGCTAATTTGTAAGCAATATCTTCTTCACGGTTGCCAACTGTTGACTGTGCATCGCTCAAGGTGTTTAATGCAGCTGTCTGCTCTGGTGATAATACTTCATACTTCTTGGCAGTTAAATGACTCTCGATCACGCCTGCTGCCTGTTGAACTTTCGGATTCGATCTGAGTAAATCTACAGGATTCTGTCCTTTCTCTGTTGCAGGAAGAACCATTAAAACAGGATTTCCTAAAATGTTGGCAACTTCCTGTCTCTTATCCATGATATTATAATTCTCCAGATCTTTCCTGACTATTTCTTTATTAATCTTAAATCTCTTAACTATTTTGATACCGAATCCGTCATTTATGCTGACTTTCTTCATCAACTGCACATCTTCATATGAAATATAACGGCTGATAGTATCCATATTGAAAAAGAAACCCATTTGAGTATCAAATTTCTGTCTTTCACCTGTTGTCGTGATCATAGGATCAGTTCCGCCAAAAAGAACAAAGTATAAACATGCTTTCTTGGCATCATCTGTAGCTCTGGCAATACCATTCTTATCAATATCTTTTTCTGCCTTTCCAGCTTTTTTCTCCGAAGAAATATAGATACCTGTAGCTTCCAAAAGCAGTTCTGATGATGATACTGCTTCAATCAGGGTAGCTTGCTTGGATTCAGGTAACTGTGCATTCAAACTGCTGACAGTAAAACCAAAAACCATTGCTAATAAAACGCTTAAACTTACGAACCATTTCATAATGATCTCCTTTATCATACTTTATTTTCCTAGTAAACTTTCACTCTTCAAAATTTATTAAAATTAGCATAATTGTCAATGTGAATTTATTCAAGAGGGAGATTTTGTTCGTTATTGGAAAAAAACGGGGGCTATCGGAATATATGTAGGTGGGTGACACTCACGTCAGCACATATATTTTTTTGATTTAAAAAACATCAGAGTACCTGACCCGTAGGATTTAATAGGCAAATTAGGTAATAAACAGGGGTACGAAGAATCGTATCCCTGTTTTTTTAGGAGAGAGAAAGAAAAATCAGGATATTCTAGCACAGGTCTGACGAGTCGGACAGGTCAGATGAGTCAAAATGCTGTTGGAAATTCCTGATGCTAGTTCTCATTTGAGCATGAGCATTTTTTTAGTAAGAGTTTTATTCTTTGTTGATAACTTATAGAAGTAGATTCCGCTGGAAGTTTTTTTACCATTGGAATCTGTACCATTCCAGACAACTTCATGCAGACCCTGAGTAAGGTTATCATTAATGAGTGATTTGATTAATTGCCCTTTGATATTGAATACATCAAGTTTAGCATGAGAGTTTTGGGGTAAGGAGAAGCTGATTTTAGTAGATGGGTTGAAGGGATTAGGGTAATTATTGAAGAGTTTGACTGCTAATGGGCTATTGTTTGGATCTGAGTTGGAGAGAGCTGTCAGATTTAATTTCTGCATATAGAGATTATGATAAGTGGGGTAATCCGGGCATTTTGATTCATTATATGAGCTTATTCCGGCATCAACCCATCCTATATAGGCTGTTACAGCGTTTATAGGAGAAACCTGATAATCATACATATCAAAGCAAGGACCAGAGACAGGGCAGCCGTTAGGATCTCCGAGGATTGAACCCCAGCGGTCGAGGACTTTGAAATTAAGATTTCTGCTATAGTTAGTTTGATCTATACTAATGAAAGAAATCAGAGTGTTTGTTTCCATATTAGTAAATTTAAAGTCATAAGTAGTTTGGGGAAGGGCAGTGTAAACCAAACGGTATTCACTATTCCAAAGAGGAGAAAGCTGATTATTTTGGAATGCCCATTTTCTGACTACCAAAGGATTGCCGATATAGTAATAAAGTTCGAGTCCATCGTTCCAATTGATGTAAGAGAAGGGATAATCCATTTGAAGGGGATAACCGTTTTCCGGGAAAGTCAATTGTCCGGCATTATTAAGGATCTGAAGAGTTATATTAGTACCTTGACAAGAAGCAAAAAGAAGCCCGACAGGTGTTTCCTGCATGGTAATCCCAAGATCTGTATTCATAATGAGAAGACCTTGAGCTGGCCAATCCGGAACAATATCACAATTCTCATCCAGTTTAAATGCTTTGTACTGGGAATAGTAATTTTCACCTGCTGAAGTAAAAATCAGACAGTTGTTGGAATATTTCTTCAAGGCAATGATAAACAAATCAGTATAGATCAGTTTTCCCTCATAACCCCAAAGAGGTTGGGAATTAACAATACGTTGAACTCTGATTTCAGTATTATATTCCGGATCACATTTCATGAAGAAGATAGCATAATCGTTGGTATTGGGGTCATTGGTAATGAGAAATTGAGGATCCATTAAATAGGGGAAATTGAGATAAGTAAGTCCGTTCGGATCCCAAAGGGCATTTCCATTATTGTCAAAGCACTGTGCTTTGCAAACGAGATTAGCTTCCTCGCTAACAGTGTAGAAAACAGTTACACCACCAAAAGTGTTTTTTTGGGCATCAAGGAAGTTGACTCCATTTTCCAGAATAAGTTTACCGTCAGTCTGGAAGAGTTGATTACCGTTACTGTCTAATTTTTGCAGATAGATTCCACCACTTTGAAGATCTCTGGAATCAGTCCAGCAGATAAAAGAATAATTATCATAATTAACAACTTTTTGAAGATGACTACTTCCGGATATCCCGGAATCCAATACAGAGCTGTTAACCGGGAGAAGTTGATTACCGTTAAGATCCATTACCTGGGTAGTAATGTTGTCTTTCTTATTGAAGTTTTCCATCCAGGTTAAAAAGATATTATCATTAGAAGGCGTGAATGAAAGACGGTTTGGTGAACAATAAGGAGTTTGGCGAAAGAATAAGCCATTGGGAAGCCAAGGTGCAGAACCATCAGCATTGAATCTTTGGCAGGCGAACGAGGTGGAGGTATAAGAGTTATTATATGCCATAAAAGCCAGGTAAACGAGATCATTTTTTTGAGTAAGAATTGCATTTTGGATAACATAGTAAGAGTTATCGAACAGGTTAACATTTACATTCAAGAGATTCCCCTCAATATTGATTTTGCGGAGAACTACTTTTTGATACTGAGGTGAATCTGCAGTATTTATAAAGGCGATAAAAGCTTCACCGGAAGAAATAGACACTATTTCCGGGTAGAAATTAGTGCCAGATAAATTTTCAGAAATATTACAATCCTGATTCCAAGTAATAGTACCTGATGAATTTATATGTTGTGCATAAATGTGATAACTATTTCTTAAATCAGCCCAGACAGCATAAAAGCCATTTTGATTATCAGAAACTATTTCAGCTGTACTATAACTTGAGGCAGTATTCGTAAGAACAGCAGGTTCCCACAGGAAATCAGCATTACTATTCAGATGATTATAAGATATTTGATTTGTGGAACTGCAGTAAGAAAAGAAAAAACCTCCTGAATTATCTTTGCAAATAGAAAAATTAGTAGTATTGTTAAACAATGTGTGACCGTTTATACCCCATAACAATTCACCAGAGCTGTTAAGGTGCTGACCATTGGTAGAATAAATTGAAGAATCTGATGAACAATAGAAGGTATAAGCACCGCCCTGATCATCAGAGAGAAGAGACACTTGAGAAACAGATCCGGACGCAGATGTTATTTCAATACCACTGGTCTGCCAGAGAATCTGACCGTTGGAATTGATTTTCTGAGCACTCAACTTGCATTGACTGGGAGCAAACTTGGAGCGGGATGTCCAGGAGAGAATCACACAATTATCTGAAGTAGTAACAATTCTCAGGTTTTCTTTAGTATAATCATCATGGCAAATAACAAGAGGGGAGGTACCCCAGATATTATTTCCCTGCGGGTTTTTCATTTGAGCATAAACATCTCTGGAGCCGGAAGACAAATCAGTCCAGGCATAAACCGCATTTTGGGAAATTGTAGCAGAGGCTCCTTCCCACCTAGGATCGACAGCTTTGCGAATTTGACTGGCTGCTTGCCAGTCGAGGTAATTGTTCTGGGCAAAAACAAAGAGGGTAGAGCAGATGAGAATTAGCGACAAAATTACTTTTTTCATAATATCCTCCAGATTCAATAAACTGAAAAGTTTATATGCAAGAACTGTTCCAAAAAGAGGACTGTGTGGACAATATAGACAATATGGACACAATGGACTATATGGACACAAAGTCGGGATTTTCAAATTTAACTTTTTTGGTTCTGGCTTGTTCAGGTTAGGTTTGGGTGTTAGGTTATTAGGTTATAAAAAGCTGTTTTGTTAACTGCTTGACATATAGAAGAATATTTAAAAATATGTAATCAAACAAATAACCTGAGAGTGAGGTTTCTATGGAGTATCCATTTGAGATAATAGAGAAGAAGTGGCAGCAGAAGTGGGATGCCGCTAAATTAGATAAAGCAGAAGACAATTCAAGTAAACCGAAATATTACGTACTATCCATGTTTCCTTATCCTTCCGGGGCTTTGCATATGGGACATGTGTCCAATTATTCCATTGGAGATGCGGTAGCAAGATTCAAGAAAATGCAGGGATATAATGTGCTTCAGCCTATGGGATTTGATTCTTTTGGGATGCCGGCTGAGAATTATGCGATACAGCACAACTCTCATCCACGTTTAACTACGGAAGAGAATATAAAGATAATGCATGGTCAGTTTGATAAGATAGATTTCAGTCTGGATTGGGAAAGGGAAGTAAGTACATGTCGTCCAAATTATTACAGATGGGGCCAATGGTTATTTAAAAGACTTTATGAGAAAGGTTTGGTCTATAAGAAATCATCTTTTGTAAACTGGTGTGATGACTGTCAGACAGTATTGGCAAATGAGCAGGTGGAAGATGGAGCCTGTTGGAGATGCCACAATATTGTTAGACAAAAAGAACTGGAGCAATGGTTTTTCAAGATCACGGAATATGCCGAGGAATTGCTTGATTTTTCTCAGGTGATTGAATGGCCGGAAAGAGTAATAGCTATGCAGACGAACTGGATCGGCAAGAGCACCGGTACTGAGATAAATTTTGGCATGGAAGACAGTGATAAGGTTATCAAGGTTTTCACAACGCGTCCGGACACGGTATTTGGTGTCACTTTCATGGCATTACCGCCTGAGCACCCCTATGTGACAGAATGGTTGAAATCAGAACCGGAAGGATCAGAATTAATAGATTTTTGTGCACGGGTAATGAATACAGATAAATTCCAGAGAACTGCAGAAGATAATACTAAAGAAGGTGTATTTACACATAGATATTGCATCAATCCGGTGAATGGCGAAAAAGTACAGATCTGGATCACCAATTATGTTTTGATGGATTATGGCACGGGAGCCGTAATGGCAGTTCCGGCCCATGATCAGAGAGATTATGAATTTGCAGTGAAGTATAAGATCCCAATGAAGATAGTGATTCAGAATTCGGACAAAACTCTTGTTTTGGAAGATATGAAGGCTGCTTATACAGAGAAGGGAATTTTGGTAAATTCTGCCCAGTTTAATGATATGGACAGTGATCTATCCAAGAATGCTATCTCAGAATGGCTGGATGAAACGAAGCAGGGGAAGAAGACGGTTACCTACAGATTAAGAGATTGGGGTGTTTCCAGACAGAGATATTGGGGCAATCCGATACCTGTGATTTATTGTGACGATTGCGGTACTGTATTGGTGCCGGATGAAGAACTGCCGGTATTGTTACCTGATAACGTGCAGGTTGGAAAAACCACCCAGAATCCACTTTTGTCAGTGCCTGACTGGTTCAATGTGCCCTGTCCAAAGTGTGGAAAGCCGGCAAAAAGAGAAACAGACACAATGGATACTTTTGTGGACAGTTCCTGGTATTATGCCAGATACACAGATGTGAACAATTTGGAGATGCCATTTTCCAAAGAAAAGGCAGACTACTGGTTACCTGTTGATCAGTACATAGGCGGGATAGAGCATGCCTGTATGCATTTGCTGTATGCCAGATTTTTCCATAAGTTCATGCGAGATTTGGGGCTTGTCAGTTGTAATGAACCTTTTGCCAAGTTGTTGACACAGGGAATGGTTATCAAGGATGGTGCGAAAATGTCCAAATCCAAGGGTAATGTAGTTGACCCTCTGTATCTGATAGATCGTTACGGTTCTGACACTGTGCGAGTATTTATGTTGTTTGCTTCACCACCTGATAAGGATGTGGAATGGAGTGATGAAGGGGTAGCCGGATCCTTTAGATTTTTAAACAGAATCTGGAGAATGTTTGATAAACATGCCACTATTATTCAGAATAGTCAGGGAGAATATACAAGTGAGGACGTATTTAGCAATGAATTGAAGAACTTACGTTACAGTACCCATTTCACAGTAAAAAAGGCTTTGATCGATATCTCCGAGAGAATGCAGTATAATACAGCGATAGCGGCAGTTATGGAGCATTTGAACAATGTAGCTGCCATCAAGAATCCAGAGGAATTATCCGGATCAGATAAAAAAGTATATGCAGAGGCATGTTCAATAATTCCGAGATTACTGTATCCATTTGCTCCGCATTTGGCAGAGGAATTGTGGGAAATGATGGGTAAGACAGAGCTGATTCATGAAGCAGGAGTACCAGAGTATAAGGAAGAGTATTTGGTAAAAGATGAAGTTACTCTGGTTGTACAAATTATGGGTAAAATCAGGGGTAAGATAGTTGTGGATGTAAATACAGATCAGGAAACAGTAAAGAAATTGGCTTTGGAGAACGATAATGTACAGAAGGCTCTGGAAGGGAAGAAGATTTTGAAGCTGATAGTGGTGCCAGGGAAATTGATAAGTATAGTTACAGATTAAATATAGATTAATTTTGGAGGAGTAAATGGAGATTCGCAAGCTGGATGATATGATCACAGTCGCCAGGACAAAGCCCAAAAACAGGTTGATAGTGGCATTTGGTCAGGATGCACATACGTTGAGTGCAGTTGCAGAAGCGATTGATTTGGGGATAATTGAGGCAACTGTTGTAGGTGACACAGAGATAATCAAGGAAGTATGCAGGGAAGAAGGAATCAATTCAGATACTTTTGAGATAGTGCATGAAAGTGTGGAAATGGAAGCCGGGTTGAAGGCTTGTGATTTGATCAATAATGGTCATGGAAATATGATTATGAAGGGATTGATCAGTTCAGATAATTATATGCGTTGTTTATTAAATAAAGAAAGAGGGATTATGATTCCCAATGGGATACTGAGTCATGTTACAGTGGTTGAGCCTTCTTCATATCATAAGTTATTGACTGTTGGAGATGTGGCGGTTATCCCATTACCTAATACAGAGCAAAAAGTATTTATTACCAATCAGTTAATCAAGACAGCACACAGGTTAGGGATTGAAAAGCCTAAAGTGGCAGTATTAGCTGCGACAGAGAAAGCAAGCTCCAAAATGCCTGCCTGTGCAGATGCGGCAATCCTTGTAAAAATGGCAGAGGAAGGGAAATTTGACGAAGCAATCGTTGCTGGGCCTTTAGCTTTGGATCTGATCGTGGACAAGGAAAGTGCTGAGATAAAGGGTGTGAAGAGTGAAGTATGCGGAGATGCTGATTGCATTCTTTTCCCGAATATTGAATCAGGAAATGTTTTTTATAAAGCAATGACTAAAATGTTAGGCTGTGAATTGGCAGCCAATGTTGTGGGAGCAAAAGTTCCGGCGATATTGTCATCCAGAGGTGATAGTGCGAAGACCAAGTTGTATTCGATAGCATTAGCAACTTTGATCACAAAGTAGGACAGAGTATGATAACTTCATTAGATCAACTAGTTGAGCAGGTAAAGGGAAGTACACCCAAGAGAATAGCAGTTGCTTACGGACAGGATCAGAACACATTGGGAGCTTTAGCAAAAGCTTCTAAAGAAGGTTTTATAGAAGCTATTCTGGTAGGTGATAAGAATAAGATTGAAGAGATCGCCCTTAAAGATAAATTAGATTTGTCATTATTTAAGATTGTCCATAATCCGGATGAAGTTGGATCTACACGTGAAGCTGTCAGGTTGGTTAAATCAGATGAAGCAGATGTTTTGATGAAGGGTCTGGTTGGGACTGACAAGTTTTTAAAAGCTGTATTGGATAAAAAGGACGGACTGTTACCTGAAAAACAGGTGATGAGTTATGTTTGTGCTGTTCAAATCCCGAAGTATCATAAATTGCTTTTTTTGAGTGACACGGCGGTGTTGCCCTTTCCCAATTTAGAGCAGAAAATCGCAATGTTGAAGTATGCAATCACGATGGCAAATAAGTTTGGTATCGAGAGGCCAAAAGTTGCCTTATTAAGTGCTGCAGAAAAAGTAAGTGCAGCTTTTCCAAGTTCAACAGACTACGCTACTATCTGTAAAATGGTTGACAGGAAGCAGTTGCCTGATTGTATAATCGACGGACCTGTGGATTTGTTTTTAGCATGTGATCCTCCGAGTGTGGAAATCAAGGGTGTTCCGACACCATTACAGGGGGATGCTGACATCTTAATTTTCCCGAGTATAGAAGCTTCAAATATTTTTTATAAGGGCTTGATGTTGTTTGCAGGCGGAGAGTTAGCAGGTTTAATTCAGGGGACGATAAAACCGGTGGTAGTGATGTCCCGGAGTGAGAGCGAACTGTCAAAATATTATTGTATAGCTTTAAGTTGCTTAATGTCATAAATTTGATATTATATCTTCGAGGTGATTATGAGAAAAATAGCTATTGCTTCTGATCATGCAGGATTCAAACTGAAGGATGAGATCAAGAAGATCTTTGGTGGAAGGTTTGAATTAATAGATTTTGGGCCGGTTACAAATGAGTCGATGGATTATCCCGATACCGGGATTGCAGCATCTGAAGCAGTATCCAAGGGAGATTGTGAGCTGGGGATATTGATATGCGGAAGCGGGATTGGCATGAGTATTGTAGCCAATAAAGTAAAAGGAGTAAGAGCGGCATTAGTATATACCATGGAAACCGCTAAGTTGTCCAAGCAGCACAACAATGCCAATGTGCTGGTATTAGCAGGAAGGTTTATTTCGAAGTATCATGCAGAGAAGGTAATCGAGATATGGTTAGCAACTGAATTTGAAGGTGGTCGGCATCAGAAGAGGCTTGATAAGATAAAAACGTATGAGAATGCACATTAGATAAGAGTTAAGAGATAAGAGATAAAAGTAAAAAAGGCAGGTTATAAAAACCTGCCTTTTTTTATAAATAAATTCAAATAATTTAAACAATAGTACCGTGATAGATGATGGAGGCTAATTTTGTGCCAAAGGAGGAAATAGCTTCATTTTCATCATTACGCCAATCACTGATAGTTTGGGTAGTGAGGATAACGAATTCTTCAGTTTTATCTTTTTTACTTCTTTGAATGATGATATTAGCGAGTTTTTTCATAGATACCCAAATGGTTCTCATTCTGATTTCAGTGGCGTTGATCAGCCATTCTCTGATGAAGGGGTAGCTTTCAGCGGGGCGGATTCTGGCAACCTGGGTCAGGAGGTGAGTGATTTTCTTTTGGACTTCCATGCTGGGATCGTCAATAGCGAAGCCAATGAATTCCAGGACATATTGAGGATCTTCGGCAGCGATATTTTCCATACCATGAAAAGAGAGAGCTTTCTTTTTTTCATCACCTGTTTCCAGCCAACGTCTCATTTCTAATTTCATAACCTGAGGATATCTACGCCATAAGTCAACCAGTATAACTTCAACTTCCCAAGGTGTGGTATCATAGGTGCTGTCGATGAACATGACAATTTTGCTGGGGTCATCGTAGTATTTTTGGAAATAGTAGAAGAGAGCAGTAGCTCTGGCACCATAGATTTTATGAGTCAGTAGTTCTAAGATAATGGGATTGATGACATCGTGATTTTTATAGGAAGCTAATTTTTTACCAAGGATTTCTCTGATAAAATAATTAGGAGTATTAACGATTTTGAGAATTTTCTTTTGAGCTAAATCAATCTTATCATTGTCAAGAGATCTGAATATATCATCTCCTTTAGCTTCAATTTCCTTGATCTTGGAATTATCAAGTCTTCCGACTTCTTTCATAGGTTTTTACCTCAAATATTCTGGATTTTCAAAAAATAGATTTCAAAAAAATAGATTCAAATTTTTAATAAAATTAAATTCTAACACAAAGATAATTTAAATTCTAAAACCGTCAACAAAATTTTAAAAATTATAAAATATTTCCATACTAGATTTCCAGATGGTTTCTTCCTGGTCACTAATCAAAGGGTTTACGAGTATTTTAAGGGATAAGGATTCGGTATTTATTCCTAACTCTGAAATAAAATTAATTTCTTTATTATCCGAGATAGTTAATTCAGGAAGCAGTTTAAAATACAAAGAATGGTAGTTTTGGATCAGGTGCAGGGAATACACAGAGCTTGTTCTTCTGTTGAGTTGGAGGTATTGTTCTTCGTCAAATTTAGTGCCGGTATCACTATCTTCCAGTCGGAATTCCAAGCCATAGTTATAGAAGAGATTTTGATAGAATTCTTTTTTTTCCAGAGTGAGGGCCATATTCAGTCTGCGGTAATAATAATCTTGGAGGCCTTCTTCCCAGTAATAGTCATAGTAATCAGCTTTTAGGGAGTATTTTTGGAGGAAGAAGATATTTCTGAAGATTTCAATTTCAGTTTCGGGTTGCCAAGTGTAACTGGTTCTTGTGAAATTTGTTCCAGACATTTCCTGAGCAAGGTAAATATCTTTTCTGACCTGATAGCTGAAAGAGTTTTTAACGCCGATATAATTTTTAATATTATTGTACAGAACGACAGTGGAGAGGTTATTAGTTTTATCATTATCGAAGATATTATTTTCTTCGGGATAGGTGATACGATTAATATCCTGATAGTAGTTAAAGTAGATAGAATCTGTGGGATTGAAGAAATAAGTTAAGTAAGGGCTAATACCAGTAGTTTCATTGAGAATCAGGATATTTTGTTTGGGGTAGTTCTTTTTGGAGTAGGCTTTAATAAATTTAAATTTCAGGGAGTAGTAGTCCTTTTTGTACTCTGACAATAGTTCGGAGTTCTGGAAGAATTCGAAAACATTTTTAGTTACTTTATTATCATAACGAGTATTTCTGTAGTCGGACTGACTGAGCAAATAGGTGGTGAAGTTTGAAATAAAGGGAAAGCTGAGATTAAATTCCAAATCATTAGTCAGGTTTATTCTTTTTTGGTAGTCAATTTTTTCCTGATAATTAAAGATACTATACTTTCCATAGTCTGCATTTGTGTTAATATAAAGATTTAGGAAATCGTTTTGTTTGGAGAATTTCAGGGAAGAATTAAGGATTTTGCGATAATCATAATCGAGATTTTTTTCTGAGTAGCTTAATTGTCCTTTAAATAATTCGGAACTAAGGGAGTCGAGGTATGTTGATTCGAGGCCATAAAAATAACCTTTGCTTATTTTTTGCGTAGAAGAGCCTTTATCATTTTGAAGTTGAAGGTATTTTATTTCTGCAGAGGTATTGAAGAAACTGTATGCGAAGGTATTCTTATAACTGATTGACTGGCTTTGTTTTTTGTAGGTTTGCAGGGTGTCTTCAAACTGGCTGTGGTTTTTTTCAAAGCTATAGCCGTAATTAAGATAGTTAGTAACGTAGCCTGTTTTTCGGCCAAGAGACCAGATGTATTGACTGCCTTTTTGATCCCTGTCGAAGACATTAGTTCTTTGCGAGTAGTGATTTCCCTGAAAATTAAAGTCATAAGCAGATAATCTGGTTTGATAATAAACCTGATTATTCATAGAGAAATTTTTATTGTAGGTAGAAATATCGAAATTTAAATTACTTGCTCCCAATGTAATTGAGATAGTAATCATGAAGAACAACAAACTCTTCTTCACACAAGGACTCTCCTCTTCTGTTTAAATCAATTGGAGAATTAGCGGAGAAATTGTCAAACTCATTTATGGGCATGGTTCTTAAATTGTTTCTCAGCATTTTTCTTCTGTTACGGAAAGAAGTTTCAATAAGCAGCCAATAGGATTTGAGGTTCCCTACCTGAGGCTTATTTTTTCTGGGAGTTAACCGGACGACAGCTGAGTCAACTTTTGGTTGCGGGACAAAGACATGGGGTGGGACTTTGAACATTAATTCGATATCAAAGAAGTATTGAATTTTGAGGCTGAGAATGCCGTAATCTTTTGTGCCTGGTTTAGCTTTCATTCGGACAGCAACTTCTTTTTGGATCATGATAACAGCGAGTTGGAAATATTGAGCATTATCGCAAATTTTGAAGAGGACAGGAGTTGTGATTTGATAGGGGAGGTTGGCCACAAGTTTTACCTGAGCAGGCAGGTTATCCGACCAATTGTATTTAAGTATGTCTTTTTTGACAAGATCTATTCCCGGGAAATTTAATTCAAGATGTTCATAAAGATCATTATCAATTTCAAAAATTCTGAGATTTTGAGAATGTTTCAAGAGTTCTGTAGTCAGAACACCCTGTCCTGGGCCAATTTCCCAAAGCTGCTCATCGGGTTGGATATCAGCACATTCAGCAATTTTTTTTACAATATTCAGGTCTTTTAGAAAATGTTGTCCGAGACTTTTTTTATGTTTAAACACAGAATCCTCACAAAATTAGAGAGTTTGAAGGTAAAAAAAAGGCCCTGAATTTCTCCAGGGCCATGTTTGGGAAATTATTATTTCAATAAGGCAGCTTTTTTGACAAGAGAGCCGTTACTGGTAGTTAATTTGAAGAAATACATACCTGAAGAAACTACGTTACCTTTACTGTCATTACCATTCCAGGTAACTGTATGGTTGCCGGCAGTTTGGGCAGCATTGTACAGATTGGTAACTTTCTGGCCTTTGAGATTATAGACAGAGATCTCGATATTTTGGCTTTTGTCCAAAGTATAGGCAAGAGTTGTACTGGGGTTGAAAGGATTAGGATAGATACTTTTCATCGCAGTTTTATTAGGAGTTTGGATTCCTTCTTCAACAGCAAGTGAGTATAAATCATCGTTATGTCTTGGTGTGAAATAGATACCATCAGCACGATTGTTGCAGATACCTGTGATGGTAATAGCTTCAGCTGGAATTTCAGTACCAATGTAATTCATATCATAGAAAGAAGTTCTTAAGTATCTACCGTTAGCAGAATCATCGTGGATCGGATATCTTTTGCCATTAGCAAAAGTTCCGGTTGAGTCGATAGTTACATCTTCAATTCTAATAATTTCAGCATCGTAGTTATTGTAATTGTTTACAAATTCACTGAGAGAGATTTCTTGAGGAATTATGATGTTACCTGTAGCAACAGGAGCACCAGGATCGGAAGTCGGAATGAATTCCAATACTGTACCGTAGAGGTATAATTTACCTGTTAAGTTGTGAATAACATCACCTTCGTTATATGTAGTAGCGATTATACCTGAATTGTCATCAACCAAGATACCAGCAGTGCCATCCTGAACAAATTTTTGATGTCTGAAAGTCTGTGAATAAGTTACAGTAACATTACCAGTGATAGTATAAATTGTGGCATTATCGGCAGTTGCAGCTCTAAGAGCAGCAAGATTAGCGATAGCATTGATACCAACAATAGAGAAAGTAGAGTTTGATTCATCGACAGGATTGCCATCAGCAGCATCTGAGATTCTTACTTTATAAGCAGCACCGAGAGCCTGAGTTTCAGGAATATTCCAAGTCCATGAGCCATTATTAGTAACAGTTGCTGCCAAAACAGCAGGAGTGCCATTATTTAAAAGTTCGATTTTTACATTACCAGTGAAATTTGCACTGGACCAGATAATGGTTTGAGCAGTACCTTTAGCCCATGATTCACCGCCGTTAGGAGAAGAGACAACGATCATAGGAGTGTCACCGGCATAAGTATGAACGCCCAAGTCTGTGATATAGTCTATAGCCTGAACATTCCATTCAGAATTACCTGCATCAGTACCAGCAGATTCTTCCCAATCTGTATTTCCACCGTTAATAGTAGCTTTTCTGATTAATGTATGATTGAGAGTAGCATCGGCAACGCCAGCAACAGGCCAGGCAGTTCCAACATCGGGACCATCAGTACCGATACAATCGATAAGTGTCCAGGTTCCACCGATAAGTTTAGCCAAGCCAACAGCGTCATCACCGTTGTACCAGGTAACGGTTGAACCTTCTTCAACCATATCTGAAACTTGTTGAATTTCAGCACTTGCCTGACCGTTACAAATTACATAGCAATCATTATTAGCCAAACTGCCAGTAAGGACAACGCCATTACTGTCACCTTCAGCCCAAGTACCACCGTTAGAGATTTTCCAAATTTTATAATTGGAAAGGTCAACCGAAGAGCCTGTGCCGTTAAAAATTTCGATAGCTTTGTTGTTGGATGTTCCTTCAACGTATTCTGACAAGAAAAGATCTGCGGCTTGTGCAAAAGCCATTGCAGCGATGCTTACAAACAGAACAATAAGCAATAATCTGGATTTCATATATCCTCCTTTTTTTTATATACCCTTTTTTTACACAATTTTCAAATCTCCATATATCAGCTATATTGTCAATCAATAAATTGAAGTCAAGTAAAGAATTCTTTATAAATGAGGTTAAATTGGGTGTAAGTGGTTAGACTTCAGGGGAGATTACGGACTAACACGGACTTACAAGGACGAACACAGACAAGATAAAGAGATCCGAAGATAGTATATGAGAGAAATTGTTAAAAAGGATAAACCCGCAGGCAAGTACTAAGGGGAGAGTGGGCAGTAGGCAGTAGGCAGTGGTGATGGGGGAAAGGGGAACTGGACTAAATAGACTAAATGGACTATATGGACAGTATGGACTTGCTGGATGAAGGAAAAGGGAAAGGATTGAGGAAAAGGCGTAGAGTATTGTGTGTGATTTCAGGTCTAAAATATTGACAAGTTATGAATATTCTTCAATATGGTTTTTTGGAGGTTGCATGGAGAGTAAAAATAATCTTCGGAGTATCCCGGGAATAGATGAGTTGCTGCAGCAGAGAGAAGTGAAACAACTGATTGATAAATATGGTCATGAGTTATGTGTATTTTGTACACGTCAGGTAATAGACAGGATTAGAGAGGTATTACTAAGTGGGGGAGAGCTTCTTTTAATCAGTGAAATTGTAAAAGAGATATCGGAGAAAATATTACAAGTAGCAGAATTACCTTTAAAACCAATGTTAAATGGAACCGGAGTAATTTTACATACAAATTTAGGCAGAGCACCGTTAGGCAAGAAAGTAATGGAAGAGATAAGTCCTTTTTTTACAAATTATTGTAATTTAGAGTTTGATTTAAAAACAGGGAAGAGAGGACAGAGAAACAATCATTTGAAGACTATACTAAGTTTTATTACAAAGGCAGAAGATAGTGTAGTTGTTAATAACAATGCGGCTGCAGTCTTATTGATATTAAAGGCATTAGCTAAAGGCAGGGAAGTAATAATTTCACGTGGAGAGATGATTGAGATCGGGGGTGGGTTCAGGATTCCAGAGATTATATCGGAGAGTGGAGCTAAACTGGTTGAAGTTGGAACAACGAATCGGACGAGACTTTCTGATTATGAGAAAGCAATTAATGAGAATACTTCAATGATTTTAAAGGCACACAAATCCAATTATTATATAGGTGGTTTTACCGAGGAGGTTGAATTATCAGACTTGAGTAAATTAGCCAAAGCGAATAATATTCCTTTTGTTTATGATTTAGGTTCGGGGTTACTAAGACGGCCGGAGGCTTTGAAAACTATTACAGAGCCTGATGTATTGAGTTCGATAACAGCCGGTTGTGATCTTGTCTCGTTCAGTGGTGATAAGTTGTTGGGAGGAATACAGGCAGGGATTATTACAGGGAAGAGGGATTTGATCAGGAAAATAAGTCAGGAACCCTTAATGCGTGCTTTGAGAGTGGATAAGATAACCTTTGCCATATTGCATACTGTATTTCGTCAGTTTTTGCACGAAGAAAATTTATTGAAGTATAATCCAACATTCCAGTATTTAAGCAGAAGCAATGCAGAGAGAAAGAGACTTGCCCAGCATTTAAAGATCAGATTGAGAAAAAGTGGAATTGCAAGTGAGGTAATTGAAAGTATGGCACAGAGTGGGGGAGGAACGTTACCGGATTTGGAAATCCCAAGCTATGGGGTAAAATTGCTAAATTATGATAAGGCCAAGTTGATGTTTCAGAGGTTATTGAGTTTGGACAAGCCAATATTGGGAGTATTAAAAGAAGGATATTTTTACATCGATATGTTTTGTTTAAATCAAGAAGACGTGATATATACAAGTTTTGTTCTTGGGGAGATATATAAGGAATTATGAAACATTTAATAATGGGCACAGCCGGGCACATAGATCATGGGAAAACCAGTTTGGTTAAAGTATTAACCGGTATTGATTGTGATACACATAAGGAAGAGAAGTTACGTGGGATAACGATTAATTTGGGTTTTGCACATTTGGATCTGGAAGATACGACGATAGGAATAGTGGATGTTCCTGGACATAAAGATTTTGTCAATACAATGATATCAGGTGTAAGCGGGATAGATTTTGCGGTTTTAGTGATAGCAGCTGATGCCGGAATAATGCCACAGACAAAAGAGCATTTAAGAATCATGCAGGTTTTAGGAATTCCTACGGGTTTTGTGGTTTTGAATA
>CAYQPF010000070.1:0-25016 GCA_964419225.1 uncultured Candidatus Cloacimonadota bacterium
CTGCCAAAAGATGAGCCAGTGAATGAATTGAAGGAGAGATATCTGAACTTCCAAAAAGAGTTACTTGCCGAGATAGACCTGCGCGTAAAAAAGGATTCGTTAGACAGCACAATAAGTAATTATCTGACAATTAGCGCGAAATATGCTGTTTATGGTGATATAATCCGGTTAGGAAGCAGTATCCCGGATATTGAAGAAAGGGTGCAATTCTATTCTTTCCTGAATGATTCCATCGTTTTCAATGAAAACGCAATGCTCTCATCGGATTACTGCACATTCCTGTCATCCTTCAATAAAAGTGTAGATCGGATAAGGGGGCCGCAAATCAGCGCAAAATCAAATTACGACCTTATTAAAACCTCTGTAGAAATGGCGTTTACAAAGAGAGAGGGAATTTGGGGCGAATACCTGGCTGCCTCTGCGCTATTCGGATTTGCTACTCGAGATGAAGAGATTCCGCAAGCCCAGGTCGACTCACTATCCGATTTGATAGGCCGTTCGTTCAATGATAAATATATTCGTCAGTATTTGCTTGCAGTATACAGTAAATTAGGTCAAAAAGCTGAGGAGAGTAAAAACTTTAAGTTACCAGCGGGTGCGATTCTCAATACATACGACTCTCTGTCAGGTGAGCAGTTGTTCAACAAGATAGTTGCAGACAATTCAGGGAGAGTGATTTTCATAGATATCTGGGGAACATGGTGCTCTGCATGCATAGCCCAGATGCTACATTCACAAAAAGTACACGAGCAGTTCAAAGGGGAGACCGTAACATTTATCTTCTTATGCGAGGGATCTAGTGCAAAATCATGGGAAAGGGCAATAAAGAAGCACCAAATTGAGGGTAGTCATATCAATCTGAATGCCAGTCAATACGGCTATTTAAAGAGTCGATTTTCAATAGACGGAGTCCCAAGATATCTGCTGATAGACAAGCATGGAAAGGTAGTGAATGCCGATGCCCCGGAGCCTCAAAACGATGCGTTGGTTGCAGAGATAAAGACATTGCTGGAGAAGTAATATCAGGAGAGCAATACAGCGAATCCAGCAGAGAGAATGTTTTCATAAATATTTGGGTAAAATATATAAAAATCATAGCTTTACACTGCATTGTCTGCGATACTGTTATGCCATATTTAAATTAATCAACTATGAAAACAAAAATTAAATTTTTTTTACCTCTCTTTTGTTTGGCCATTATATTACTCTCTTGTGATCGGCCAGTTTGCAAGAATACCAATCCGGTATTTGATAAATATTCACCGGATTCAGAAGAGTATAAATCAGAACTTGTGAAACAACTGGGAATTGTTGACAAAACTAAGTTAACTTATTGGTTTTCTGATTACGTAGAGTCTTCTGGGAAAGAATTACTCTATTTCCGAATCCAAGGAGATGGTTTGTGTGCGAAAATTGTTTTAAATGTTGATCAATGGAATAAACTTGATGAGCTACGACAAAAGAAAGGAGAAACATTTAGAGGGGCAGAATTTGTTAATCTTAAATTTGAAATAGTGCAAGACTCTTTAAAAACGGAATTTAAATATAAAGACTTTGACAGAATTATGGATTAATAAAAACATGGTATAACAGGCGTCATCGCCCCATTAAAACGGGCAATATCGCCAAAACGTTGGCAGCCAAACTAAAAAACAGATATGAAGCAAATTACATTTATTATTTTCATTTTTTTTACAATTTTGGCTAAAGGTCAAGAATCTCATGAATACGAGATTAGAGGTAAAATGATCAATGCAGATGGCAAACAATTATACCTCACTCAAAGAGGTTATTATTTCAATGATTATTTAAAAGTTGTTTTACTCGATTCCTGTATTGTAAAGAATGGAGAATTTTATCTTCACGGTCGTGTAAATGAAACGGATTTTTACTCAATATTAATAAAAAATGTCAGAAGTTGGAAGCCCTTCATTTTAGATAATAATTCCAAGTTGATTTTCTCTGGAAATGCCGATTCTATATGGGCAGCAAAAATAACAGGTTCATTAGATAATAAATTATTCGATTCTTTAAGATTTGCACTGAGTCCTTTAATTGATAAAAGTAACCTAATTGTTGATAGTATTTCCAAGGCAGAGTCTGAAAAGGATTCAATTAAATCGAATGATTTTAATAACCAATACAAATTATTAAAAATTGATCAACAAGAAATTAAGATTAATTTTATAAACACACACCCATCTTATTTTGTAAGTTTATATCAATTTGCAACCATTTATAAAGATTTAGCTAAAGAGCAATCCAAAGAAATTTTTAATGTCCTTTCAGATAAGTTAAAACAACATTCTATTGGAAAAGATATTCAATATTGGTTGTTTGAAATGGGGAAAAATAATGAACAACCAATGTCTTTTTCACAACCGGACTCTAGTGGGAAAATAATAAATATAGAATCTTTAAGAGGTAATTACATATTGGTTGATTTTTGGGCAAGTTGGTGTGGGCCTTGTAGAGCAGAAAATCCAAATTTAAGGAAGGTTTATGAACGTTATAAAAACAAAGGTTTTGAAATAATTGCTGTATCATTTGATGAAAATAAGGAAAATTGGCTCAGAGCTATAAGAAAAGATAATCTTAATTGGATTCAAGTATCTGACTTAAAGGGGTGGAAAAATGATTTGGCAAAAAAATATGGGATAATTTCAATTCCTTCTAATTTTCTATTAGATAAAGACGGGAAAATATTAGCAAGAAATTTGAGAGGTGAAGAATTATTGAAAAAACTCACAGAACTTTATGAGTAATAAATGGTACAGTTGCCAACACGCTATATAATAATGGGGGTTGAGTAGGTTATCCAAGAGTTTTGCCTCGCATCATGGTCCGTTTACCTTGATAGGAAGGTGCTTCGTAATCCCCAATTTTCATATAGCCAACGTTAGGCAAAATAGTAAAATAAATTGTCCGACCCCCTAAATGAAAATAGAAACAAAACGACTTATACTTAGGCCTATTACACCAGATGATAAAAACGAAATATTTAAATATCGGTGTGACAAGGAGACAAATAAATACCAAAGTTGGATTCCTGAAACAATTGACGATGTAGAATCATTTATTGAAAAAATTGCGAAACAAATTAATGAACCTAATACGTGGTTTCAATTTGTAATCGTTGAGAAGCAAACTCAAAAAATAATTGGTGATTTAGGAATCCACTTTTTCGATAGTGAAAATAAACAAGTTGAAATCGGATGTACATTGAATAACGATTTTCAAAATCAAGGTTACGCCACTGAGTCGATTAAAAGAGTAATTGACTACTTATTTAAAGAGTTGAATAAACATCGGATTATTGCATCAATAGACCCTGACAATAAGAACTCAATACGATTGGTGGAAAGAATCGGCTTTAGGAAAGAAGCACACCTTGTTGAAAGTTTATTTATTAATGGAAAGTGGGTCGATGACTTGGTATACGCTCTAATTGAGAAAGATTGGGAAAACTAAAACCTATTCTTTAAAACGAGAGAATAAAATTATTACAATAAAAAAGCACTATACATGCGTAAAATTCCATTAAAACCTGATTTTACCGCAAAACGTTGTGCACCATGCATAATAGACTAGGGTTAAATAATTAAAAAACACTAAAATGAAGAATATTTTTACGTTAATTCTGACTGTGGGAATAATATTGTTATTGAGCTCCCAGAGGGTTTTCTGTCAGAAACACACCAAAATAAAACATGTTGAAAAACAAATGGATAGTCTGATAAACCCTTTGTTAAAAGAAAAATTAGCCAGCGGAACAATTCTTATTTCCATCAATGGATCAATTGTTTTTTCCAAAGCCTATGGTATGGCCGATATTGAAAAAAATATTCAATGCACAGAAAATACAAAATATAAATTGGCCTCTATAACAAAAACATTCACAGCACTTTCTGTTATGCAGTTGTATGAACAAGGTAAACTTGATTTAAATGATAAGCTTATCAAATATTTACCCGGCTATTTACCTGGCGAAAAAATTTCAATATTCAATCTGTTAACCCATACATCAGGCATACCAAGTTATATTTATTCAGATAATAAATTGGCAGGATTTCAGGAAATTATTGAAAGGATTAAAACAATAAAACCCGGGACTGAAGCCGGAGAGATATTTGACTATAGCAATTCCGGATACGCATTGTTGGCATATATTATCGAAAAAGTATCTGGTATGGAATACGAAAAATATGTAGAACAAAATATATTCGCTCCAACTAAAATGTCTAATTCCGGAATAATTTCAGCAAACGGAATTAACAAAAACCTTGCACTGGGATATTCAATCGCAGAATATAAAGGGATAGAAAAGACAGGAATTGAAGGCAGGTTAGGAAAAGGTGATGGCGCTTTATACAGTACTGCACATGATATGTACAATTATTTCGAAGCACTTTGGGGTAATAAACTGGTTTCGGCAAATAATCTTGAAAAAATGGTTACCCCCTATAAAGAATCATATGGATTGGGATGGATAATTGAAAAATATGGTAAGTATAAAGTAATTTACCACCATGGTGGTTCTTGTGGCACAATGACTAATTTGAAAACTTTTGTTACAGACAGTTATCGTGTTACTGTAATATGCTTGTTCAATAACGATTACCTAATAAAAAATTCACTTAACGAACAGATAGAGCATATTGCTTTAGGTGAGCCATGGGCACCAATATTTGAAAATTCAGAAAAAACAATAAAGTCATTTCATTCATATACAGGAACATATTCAATAGGGCCAAGTGATAACTTTGTATTAAGCATTCAAAACAATAAGATATTTCTTCAGAATAATGATTTAAAAAAGTGTGAGACCCTGCCATTAAGTGATTCTTCAATATATGTTAAAGAAACCAACTCAGTCTTTAAATTCAAAAAAGAGAAAGACAACGAAGAAATAAGTCTTATCGGATTTATCGGAACACCAGAAATGATTTATATGGTTGAGGGAAAGCGAATTTCAAAATAATTTCAACTATTCTCTAATTTATGAACAAGATCATGCTATACATACATTTTATTTTTTGATTGCAAGGTTGGCTATAGAAATAATTGATTTATTAAATAATTATATAAAATGTACAAACTGCTAATTATTAGCGGCAATGCTGAGCAAAACTACGGGAAGATATAACTTGACAAATTAGAAAAACAACAGTGATACAGTGAAAATAGAAAAGATTACCGATAATAAGAAACAGTTCCTAGACTTATTGCTATTGGCAGACGAGCAGGAAAATATGATTGACAAGTATTTGCCAAGTGGGGATTTGTTTGTTTTATATGACGATGATTTGAAAAGCGTTTGTGTTGTTTTGCCGATAAACCGCGAAATCTGCGAGTTGAAAAATATTGCGACTTACGAGAAATATCAGGGCAAAGGGTACGGCAGAACATTGATAAATTTCATTTTTGGTTTCTACAAAAATGACTACAAAACAATGCTTGTAGGGACAGGCGAAACGCCGACAATCTTGTCGTTTTATGAAAGTTGTGGATTTGAAGAGTCATATCGGGTTAAGAATTTTTTTACAGACAATTACGACCACCCTATTTTCGATGGCGATATACAACTTGTTGATATGATTTATCTTAAAAGGGATTTATAGGAATTGAAGTCAAGTATGCTGAAAGTTTAAAAGACTAGTCAGCCGTTTACAAAAAGATATACTCCCAGCAAACAGTTTGATGGTATTAATTTTTAGGATATCTTTGTTAATACATTCAATATGAGCTTATTACAAATGCTGATATAAAGATCTCAAGATTCGTCATTCAATCAGCAATAGTATGGAGTAAAAAAATTAGGATGAAAATACTGTTAAAAAAAAGAGAAACATTCAAGGTTTACGGTTATGTTACTGAAACAAGCGCGGAAAATAATGACCGGGACATTGGATTACTTTGGTCGCAATATGAAAGTATATTGAAAAAAATACCTGAAAGCAAGGGACGATTATATGGCGTTAGCTGGTACACTGATGAAAGTCATAAAAGATATTGTTACTTTTTGGGATTTGAGTCGTCCCGAGAATATAATGATTATAATTATATTGAGATTCCTTCAGGGAATTTTGCAGTTGTGAAAGTACCGACGAAAATGACAGAAAAGGAAGCCTGGACAGAATTCTTCTACAAAATAATACCTGCAAACAATTTAGTCCCGGATGAGGTACATGGACGATATCTTGAATTTTATGATGAGAACGGTAATTGTGAACTGTGGGCACCGGTTAAGCCACAACCATAATAATGATAACAAAAAATTAAATATTGATGGCTATTTTGGTATAAATTTAAAATATGGAAACAAAAACAGAAATTAAAAA
Organism: uncultured Candidatus Cloacimonadota bacterium; assembly: GCA_964419225.1. Lineage (GTDB taxonomy): Bacteria > Cloacimonadota > Cloacimonadia > Cloacimonadales > CAYQPF01 > CAYQPF01. The sequence continues at coordinate 6,342 of CAYQPF010000070.1, forward strand.
ACTTGGATTTTTTGGGTCATTCTCAATTTACATACCAGCCGCATTTTTAATGTACTTCTTGACTAAGTTTTTAATACCATATCTTAGTAAAGTGACAGGACAAGAAACAATACTGTTTTGGTTTATTGTAGCTGGATTAGGGATTTTTACCCCTTTGATAATAACTGCAATATTGATTTTAAGAACGGAAGGATATAAAATATCAAAAAGCACATGGATTAAGCGGTTAAGATTTCGCAAAATAACCAAATCGGATTTGATTTGGTGTTTTGTAGGATTAGTCCTTGTCGGTATCTTTAGTATGTTAATAATGAAAGGTTTGGAATTGATGATTGGCAAATTTGATCATTCGCCGTCTTTTATGTCTTTTGAACCTTTGACAAAAGGTCGATATTGGTTGCTTTTAGTTTGGGCTCCTTATTGGATTTTAAATATACTTGGAGAAGAATTTCTTTGGAGAGGAGTTATGTTGCCAAGACAAGAAGTTGCTTTTGGGAAACATGCCTGGATAATTCATGGATTTGGTTGGGGATTATTTCATATTGCTTTTGGATGGCAATTGTTAATTACATTGATTCCTTTGATTTTCATTCAGTCATATATTGTTCAAAGGACAAAAAACTCGTGGATTGGTGTCATAATGCACGGAGGATTAAATGGACCGAGTTTTATAGCAATTTGCTTTGGATTGATTTGACAATGAAAAGACCATTGCAAACAGAAGGTGAAGAAAAAAATTGGGTCTAAAAGTATAAGCTGTTCCGAAGATATTTTTTTACCTTTGCACCCACTAAAACAATTGGATGTTTATCTTTAATTCGGATATTGTTCTGTAAACAATCTGTGCTTTTTGTACAGATTGTCTCTTTGTTTGTTCTCGGATAACCCTTTTCGAGAACAGTTTTCTATAAAATTAATTTAACAAAGTAAAAGAAAATGAACAACGAAAAACAGACTATTCACGAGTTTGACTTGAATATTATTTACGATTTTTTTTCAAAAACAGAACGGCAAGGCCCCGGAAGTAATAAAGAAACGCTTAAAGCATTAGGTTTTATAGACGGTCTTACCAAAAAATCCAAAATTGCAGATATTGGTTGTGGAACAGGTGGCCAAACAATGGTATTAGGAGAAAACACATCATGCGAAATCATAGGTGTTGATACATGGCCCGATTTTATAAATCAATTCAACCAAAATGCCAAAATCAAAAATCTTCAGGATAGAGTTAAAGGCATTGTCGGCGATATGGAAAATCTTCCGTTTCGAGAAGAAGAATTAGACTTGATTTGGTCGGAAGGCGCGATTTATAACATTGGATTTGAACGTGGCCTGAACGAGTGGAGAAAATTTCTGAAAACGGGCGGATATATCGCTGTTACAGAAAATACATGGTTTAGCGAAGAACGACCTGCAGAAATTCAGGATTTCTGGCAAAAAATCTATCCGGAAATAGATACGATTCCCAACAAGGTTGCTAAAATGCAAAACGCAGGCTACCTTCCGGTTGCCACCTACATTTTGCCCGAAACTATCTGGACAGACTACTATGCATGGCAAACATCCAGAAGAGAACACTTTCTGAAGAAATATGAAGGTAACAATGCCATAAAAGAATTTGTTGCTTCTATGCGGTATGAAGCAGAGCTGTATCATAAATATAAAGCATACTATGGCTATATGTTCTATATCGGAAAGAAGCTCTAATGCATGTTAAATGTTAAATTGAAAATTCCTTTCGTGCGTAAAAGACTACACACGAAAGGTTTTTTTGCTGATAGTCTACTTATCCCTACCCGATGCCTTCTTTAGCTCTGTAATGAATTCGGGATTAACAGCAGATCCTAATCCTTCTGCTTTATGCACATCTGCCCAGGCCTTGTCATACTCTTTTATGTTATAATAACTTCCTCCACGGTTGATATAGGCCTTTGCAAGGTTAGGATCTATTTCAATGGCCTTGCTGAAATCGGAGATGGCTTGAGTGAAATTACTTTGTTTACCATAAATAAACCCGCGACTATAATAGGCGTTTGCATCCGTAGGATTTATTTCAATGACCTTGGTGAAATCGGAAACAGCTTGAGGTAAGTTGCCTTGTTTAAAATAGGCAAACCCACGGTTGTTATAGGCCTTAGCAAGGCTAGGATTTATTTCGATGGCTTTAGTTAAGTTGGAAATGGCTTCGGATAAATTGCCTAGATCGAAATAGGCATTGCCACTTTGAAAATATTCTTCTGCCGTTTTAGCATTAACAGGTGACCCACCTTTAGAATAAAGTTTAATATCTATTGAGTTACGAAATGTGTAATAAGCGGGTATTGTTTGAGTTCCAACAGGAATAGGATCGGCAAGGAATACAGTTGAAGGTTTGGTCAGAACTTTGGCAACCGGAGGATGGTAATCCCCAAATAAAACTTCTTTTGGTTCATAACCTTCTAATCTGACTTCAATTCTCCATGGTTCCGTTCCAGTGTAATTAAAGGGTGCGGTAACTACCAACGGACTTTTTCCTATATAATTCCCCTGGATAGAAATATCTGCACCACTGGGAATTGTATTAATAGTTATTGTTGGAGTGGTGGGAGCTACTGGCGCTACATATGGACGAACCGCGCAACCATTTATTAGTGTGACAATTAAGCTGATAATCGTGAGAGATAATCCAGCTGCTTTGAATCTTTTCATATTGCCTCCTTTTATTTTAGGTGTAAGTAATTTGCTTCAGACCACAGATGGTAGGTACATATGAAATTGAATACCTTCGGCTCAGCTACCACTTTTTTAATTTTGACATATTCACGACCCCTTCTCACATATTTTCAGTAAACTTATATATCTAAGTTAGAGTTAAAAGTTGGAACAATAGCATACCAGTCAAAAAATAACAGATTTGTTTAGTGATCAAGTAAAATTAGACCATTACAATATAGGGACAAACGCAAATAAATTATAACTTTAACACTTGATGAAGGATCTTGAACATATATATTTTAACAATAGAAATTCTTTTCGAAGTTGGTTAGAGAAGAATCATAATGAGAGTATCGGCATTTGGATGATCTTTTATAGAAAACAGAAAGATTACGAATGCATAAAATACGATGAAGCTCTGGAAGAAGCGCTCTGTTTCGGGTGGATTGACAGCATTATAAAAAAAGTAGACGACAACCGGTATGTAAGAAAATTTACACCCAGAACTAATATTTCCAAATGGTCCGATTTAAATAAAAAAATAGTGCTTTCGTTAATGGAAAAAGGCAAAATGACAAAAGCAGGGCTGGAAAAAATTGATATTTATTTAAAAACAGGCAAAGTCGATTGGGAAAGTAATATGGCCATCAAAAATGAACTTCAAATTCCTGATTTTATCATTAAAGCATTCTCTGACAATGAACCGGCATTGACAAATTTCAACAATCTTGCCCAGACCTATAAACGACATTATATTCTTTGGATTACTACTGCCAAAAGAGAAGAAACCGTGCAAAACAGATTGCAGGAATCGATAGGGTTATTAAAGGAATTCAGAAAATTAGGGTTGAAATAACAGGGAGTATGTTAGAATTTTAACGATATATGAGAAATATACTGTCAGTAATCTGGTGTTGTTTTATAATTTTTAATTTAGATTTTTCTGCAAAATCTAAAAACGATGGAAACCAAGTAATTTATCTTTCAAATGGTATATTATATTGTTACGACATATCAAAAAAGATTACAGATAGATTATCTCTCAATAACGATACTATTGATAACTTCTCACTATCTCCTTCAAAAAGGTACCTGGCTTATGAAAGGGTGTTAAAATATATTGATCTTTATTATGAAATAGATGAAGAAGATGAGATACCAACCAAAAAGCCATATTGTTCAATAGTGATTTTTGATTTGACGCAACATAAAAAGATTAAAGAGGTATTTCCAAAAGACGATGAGTTTTTAAGGATTAGTAAGTGGATTGACGACAATCAATTACTTTATAAATCGGAAGAACAATATTTATTAAATGGATGGTTGATTCTTAATACCGAAGGTGTAATTAGTGATTTGGGCATGGATGATTTATCAACGATACCAAAGAGTACCGTATATTCACGTGACGGGTCGGTAAAACTCTATCTTGACCAGTCTAATACTTTACATATCATTGATTTAAACTTGAAGAAGGACGCAGAATTATATAATTCTCCAAATACTCTTTATGACTATAATATTTCATCGGATAAAAAATCTGTAGTTTGGTTTGAAATTATTGATAGCGAAAATGGAACAATTGATAGAATCATCCGATTATCTCAGGTCGATTTGAAACAAACAGTGATTTACAATGAAAAGGCGCTTGGGAAAAAAGAAAGGTGTATGAGTTTTTCACCTAATGATTCAATAATTAGTATTGAATTAGAAGAGAATGTGATTATTATGCTGAATATTTTCACAAAAGAGAAACTAAGAATTAACGGGTATGATGTCTGTTGGATTGATGATGATAGTTTTCTTTATAACAAAGAGTCTGATCTTTTTTTGTATAACTTTAAGGAGAAATCTGACAAACTGTTTCTTAAGAATGCAAAAAAGCCGAATGTTTATTACCAATCCATGGTAACGTTACCTCATTCCTGAATTTGGTTAGGGCAGAAATGCCAGGATTTATACTGACAATGGATTCAAGGCAACCCGTGACATTTTAAAAAACAAATAGTAAGCATGATACAAATAATAAAAACAGAATTAAATAACATAAGTCAAATAAGAATTGACTACTTGAATTCTTTATCTGAATTCCAGGAGTTGTATTTGGAAATGTTTATCGACAATTCTGATATTTACAAGATTGAATTTAACGGCATCCTCATAGGATACGCCATAAAAACGGTGGATAATATCTTGATAGAATTCTATATAATTGACAAATACGTTCCTGTCAGTTCAGATGTTTTTCAGACAATAATAAATGATTTAGCAATCAATAATATTTATTGTAAGTCTTTCGATTATTTATTGTTAAATTGTTGTTTGACAGGTTTATATTCGTATAATTTGATTGGCTCCTTGTTTCGTGATTATTTTGATACTGATAAGATCCCGATCAATGATTTGAAAATTAGATATGCCGAAAACAAAGATTATTCATTTCTTCTTCAACAGGAAGGCGAACTATATGAAACACATGAGGAGCTTGAGAAATTTGTAAATGGCAATAATGTTATTATGTTTCAAAGAGGAGAACAATTGTTAGGTTGCGGATATTTAATAAAAGTACATGCCAATTATAATTACTATGATATTGGAATGTGGGTAAATCCTAATTACAGAAAACAAGGGATTGCGACCAAGATAATATCTTATTTAAAGGACACCTGCATAACAAATAATTGGAACCCGATTTGTGGTTGTGCAATTGCTAATATTGCATCTCAGAAAACTCTTGAGAAAAATGGATTCGTTAGTAAATATAAACTGATAGAATTTAAGATAAATAAGTAGTGAATTTAATCATCGTAGCTCGCTTCAGACCAAAAACATCGAAGGCTTGGGCTGGCATCCGGATTACTTGCCGAAGCTCTTAAATGTAACATGCATAATGCTGTAAAAGTTGTAAATACAGAAATCTCATGCGAAAGCATAACCGCGTTTCTGAACTCATGCGGAATTCCATTAAAAGGTAAACAGTTTGAAATGATAAAAAAATGGCAATATGGCAGCAGATATAAAAGCAATCATTGCGAATCTTCTTTCGTTTTATAATTTTTATAATAAAATAATTATTTCGGTTGGAGCTGGTGGCGGACAATTTATTGAATATGCAAGATTCGCTCAAAAAGTGTATGCTGTTGACAATGATATAGATGCTCTGGTCAGACTGAATGATAACCTGATAAAAACCTGTCTTGCTGATAAATTTACGCTTATCCACAACGAGTTTGAACAGGTAAATTTAGTGGGCGATGTTGTACTATTCGAGTTTTGTCTTCATGAAATGGAAGATGCAGAAGCCTCAATTAATCAGGCATTAACCATGGCACCTGTAGTAGTAATCTGCGATCATTCACCCAATTCGGAGTGGGCTTTCTGTGTTGGAGAGGAGCAAAAAGTTGCCAATAGCTGGAATGCTGTTGAGAAATTTAATTTGAAAAGGCATCAGGAATATGATTCTTTTCAACGCTTTGCCGACTATGGAGAGCTTTATCAAAAGGTAAAGGGACAAGGTGATGAGGTTATTAAGCGAATTTCTAAGTTTGCAAATCAAACCTGTTTCGAGATACCAATGTCTTATGGTTTTGTGCTGATTTAGCATAGACCCGGGACAATCAAAGAGGAAATGTTCTTATCTTTATATCCAACAAATAGTTGTATGACATTATGACCCGTCCAAGAATAGTCTGCGCAATTTTGAAAATTTAAAATGGTAAAACAAATAAAACACAAAAAAATAGACTCGGCAAAGCAATATTGGGAACAACTTATTCTAACTATTTCCGGTAAAACAATAGATAAACATAAATGCGTGAATTCTGATGGTGCTGTTTATTTTCATGAACTGGCAGAAGGTGTAAATGTAGTTATCTATAATATTGAGCCAAAATCAGATTTGAAAAATGAATTGATTTTTGACTATTCAGAAGCTGAAAATATTGATTATATCATTTCCTTTTCACAAAGGAATGTCGAGATAATTAACCAGACAAACACAAAATATGATATTTCCGAAAGTGTAGGCTTTATCATGATGGACAAAGGACATCGTCTGATCCTTAATCCATCAATATTAGGGTTAGATAATTCTGTTACAATATATTTAAGTAAAGAAGGAATACATCAACTTGGTTTGCAAGATTATCTATCTGTGTTGGAAACTATTGATATCCGTTTTTTCGATACTTTTGAGGATGTTGGTCTGGTGCTTATGAATATTATGAAAACCTTTTTATCTGATAGCCCGATAGTATATCCTCTGCAACAAAAATTAGCAGAAGTTCTTATCTATATGGCTTTTGAACATTTATATCAACAAGAAAAAAATGTTTTTGATATCCAAAACTATTCCAAAGATAAAACCCGATTATCACAACTTTATCAGGTGCAATCTTACATCTACAAAAACATTACAGACAAGCCGGATATTAATTTTTTGTCGACGAAATTTAAAATGTCCAGGGCCGAACTGGAGAACGATTTTCTAAGCATATCCGGTAAAACCATCCATGCTTATTATCAAAACGCTCGCATACTAAAAGCCCGGGAATTATTGGTTTCTAAAGAAAAAACGGTAAAAGAGATTAGCTTTTATCTGGGGTTTTCCGACGTTCCACATTTTTCTCGCAGCTTTAAAAAGAAGTTTAAATATGCTCCAATGGAATATCTAAAGCGATATAAGCTTTAGATAAGAAAAATTAAATAACATTCAACTCTTTCCTGTTTTTATTCAATACATTCGCTAATAGATTAGCGTTATTTGCATTCACTTTTTTTGAATAAGAATTATGAAAAATAATATATGGAACAGGGACTACATTGCCCTGATACTTGCCAATTTTTTAAGCTTCTGCTCTTTTTACATGTTACTGGCGGCACTTCCTCTGCACATGGCAGTAAACATGCAGGTAGACAGTAAAATAATAGGTGTTGTTGTGGGGATTTTTTCAATTTCGGCTTTAATCAGCCGTCTGTTTGCAGGATATTTGACAGACTTTTTGCCACGAAAAAAATTCATGTCCGTTATATTGGCTTTTTTCGTACTTTCTGTTGCAAGCTATCTGATTTCAGCATCTGTAGAGGCGTTGTTTTGGGTACGATTATTTCAGGGGCTATGCTGGGGTTTAATCACAACTTCATTAAATACAATTGTAATTGACGTAATGCCCGTTAGGCGACAAGGCGAGGGAATTGCATATTTCAGCACAGGGAGTACTATTGCTATGGCATTGGGACCGGTAACCGGGTTAACTCTTTTTAATCTATATGATTTTGACATAGTAATTTATGCCTCATTAGTTATAGCAATTGCCGGTTATATTTGTAGTTTGTGGGCTCGAAAAGATAGCTTTCATAAATCGGATAATATAAGAAAACCCAATAATATCAATGATTTTCTGCTTATTAGAGCATTACCTTTTTCATTCAAATATTTACTTATTTTTTTCTCTTACGGTGTCATTCTTGGTTTTATTACTTTATTCGGGAAGTCATTGAATATTAGCAATTCCAGTTGGTTCTTCATCGTTTTTGCGCTAGGTATATTAATTTCCAGAATACTTTCTGCAAAATTATTAAATAAGGGTTTTTTTGATTCAATGAACATGTTGTCTATGTTGCTGCTATCTATATTGTTTGCATTAACAGCAATATTACCATCTATAAAAATGTTTTATATACTTGCGTTTTTTAGTGGCATCGGATTTGGTATTTATATTCCTGTCAATCAGGCAATGACTATTTTTATGGCAAAAAAGAGTCAACGAGGTGTAGCTACAGCTACATTTTTTATTGCTCTTGATATAGGTATTGGATTAGGAATAATGCTAGCGGGTTCCATACTTGAAATGGGCTCTTTTACTGATTTATTTATTATAATGAGCGCGCTATCTGTATTAGGTATGATATATTATTGGTATATTTATAAACCTATTTTTAAAAAGAAAAATTTGATGCTGCACAACAATAGTCAATAAACTCTAACATACATTAAAGTATTACTATATAAGCATATTCCGGATAAAATTGTTTAGGCGAAAATTTAATAATTTTCAAAATGAAACAAATTAATTACAAAATATCAAGCATAGCGAATTTGTGTGAGATATTACGGTCCAAAGAAATAGTTTCCTTTTGTAACTTTCAATCTCAACTAGTTCAAATTTATTCTGCAAAAAACGATAGTAAATGGTATCTGTCTATTGGGAATGAGATAAGAAAGGTTTTTCCTTTATCTGTTATTATAGGAGCCTCCTCAGTAGGAGAAATTTGTGATGGCAAAATGTTCACCGACTCAACGGTGATTGTATTCTCGTTTTTTGAAAACTCATTGCTTAATATTTTCTCATATGAGTGTAAACTCGGAAGAGAGGAAGCAGTCGGAGAAGCATTAGTTAAAGACGTAGAAACATTGAAAGCCGATGTTAAGGGAATGCTTTTGCTTTCAACACCGGTCACTTGTGACGCCGGAAAATTATTTAACAGCATTACTGCCGGTAATTTGAGTTATCCGGTTTTTGGAGGCGGAGCAGGAGATTACGCAAATAAGCGAAAAACGCTGGTCTTTGATGGAACACACTGTTATGAACAAGGTGTTATATCTGTAGTTTTTTCGGGAAAGAGCCTATTTATTGAGCCATTTACATATCTTGGCTGGCAACCGCTTAGCAAAGAGATTACTATAACTGAAATTGGTGAAATGTCGGTTAAGTCTCTGGACGGTAAACCTGCATTTTCGGTTTATGAAAAATATTTAGGTATAAAGGCCGACGATAATTTTTTCCAGAATAGCCTTGAGTTTCCATTTCTCATTTATCGGAATGGTCAAATAATTGCTCGCACACCTTTTTTTGTAAATGAGAAAGATGGTTCAATCCAGATGGTGGGTGACGTACAAGCAGGCGAGAAATTTAGAATCGGATATGGAAATCCACAAATGATTTTAGCAGAATCTGTGCATATTCAAAAAAAGATGCAGGATTTTAATCCTGAGGCAATTTTTTTATATACTTGTATATGCAGGAGGTTTCTGTTGCAACAGGATGCTAATCTTGAAACGTTGCCATTTAACAGCATCGCCCCAACAGCCGGCTTTTATACTTTTGGTGAGTTTTGTTCCAATGGCACTTTTAATTCACTGCTTAATTCAACCATGGTTGCAGTGGGTATTCGTGAAGGTGCTAATGGTAAAGAAATAGAGAATGATGAGTCGAAATATACCAGGAATTACAAACCGAAATTGGATCCCTATGCAAATAAACACTCCAGAATCCTTTCACGTCTATTATATTTTATTAGTGTAACCACAAAAGAGCTTGAAGAACAGAATCAATTATTAAAATCCTTAAATGAACAAAAAAATGAATTTTTAGGGATAGCTGCCCATGATTTGAGAAATCCGATTGGAATCATTCAAGGTTTTTCGGAGCTACTCGAAGAAAGTATAGACGATGAATATAAGGATTATACTAAGGTGATAACAAAAATGAGTTCTAAAATGCTCAATTTACTTGACGATCTTCTGGATATTTCTAAAATTGAAGCGGGTAAGCTGGATCTTAAAAAAGATGAAATAGACTATAAAACATTTGTTATACAGAATATTAGAATGAATGAATTTTTGGCAAGGAGTAAAGGAATTAAGATTGTTAGCGATTTGGGAATGTCTGAGATAATTGTTTCTATTGATAAAGAAAAAATAGATCAGGTATTGAATAATCTTATAGGCAATGCCATAAAGTATTCCTATCCTGACTCAACAATAACAGTAAAAGTATTCAAAGCACTAAATCAAATTGTAACTCAGGTAATAGACAATGGACAGGGTATTCCTGAAAAAGAAATTGACGGATTATTTTATCCATTTAAACAAACGAGTGTTAGACCAACGAGTGGTGAAGCGAGTCATGGATTAGGTCTTGCTATAGTTAAGAAGATTATTGAAGGCCATAATGGTCACGTAGATGTAACTAGCGAATTTGGAAAAGGGTCAGTTTTTTCCTTTTTCCTGCCAATATGAACCCAAAGAATTGATAATTATTCCGTTCTATTTGATCAATTCTATGTAAATTTGGCTATTATACAATAAAACATAAATGAATAGAAAAATAGCCATAGTTACAGGAGTTAGCCGTTTGAAAGGAATAGGCTATGCAATTTGTACTGAATTAGCCAAACGTAATTTTGATATTTTCTTTACCTATTGGACAAGTTACGACAATCAAATGCCTTGGAAAGTAAGTATTGACGAACCAAATATAATTCAAAGCGATATTTTAAAATCAGGTGTAAGATGTGAGAAGTTAGAATTAGACCTTTCTATTGTAAATTCAGCAGAATTACTACTGAACAAAGTTCAGGATAAATTGGGGCAAGCATCTGTTCTTGTAAACAATGCGACCTACAGCACACAAACTGATATAGACAATTTTTCAGCAACCGAGTTGGATAAGCACTATGAAATAAACATAAAGGCAACAACTTTACTGATAATAGAATTTATAAAAAGGTTTAATTTAAGGAAGGGTGGAAGAATTGTTAATTTGACTTCGGGACAATCGTTAGGAGAAATGAGTAACGAAATTGCATATGCAGTAACAAAAGGTGCAATAGAAACATTAACAAAGACTATTTCTCAGGAAATTGCTAAAAAAGGAATTACTATTAATGCAGTTAATCCTGGTCCGACAGATACGGGCTGGATTGACGAAAATCTAACTGCAAAAATTCTCGAAAAATCGCCGATGGGAAGAATGGGAACACCGAATGACGCTGCGAGACTAATTGCTTTTTTAGCGAGCGAAGATGCAGAGTGGATAACAGGACAAATAATTCATTCTGAAGGTGGTTTTAAGAGGTAAATAAGAAATTGATATGATAATAGATGTACATTCACATGCTTGTGATAAATTAATGAAATGAGAATACTACTAACGGGTGCATCCGGATATATTGGAAAAAGACTTCTCCCTATTTTAGTTGAAAATGGTCATGATGTAATTTGCTGTGTCAGAGACTTAAATAGATTTACTCCTCCGGAGTACCTGAAGTCTAGAATTAAGATTATTCAGGTTGACTTACTCGACAAAGCCACACTAGATAATATTCCGCAAGAAATTGAAGGCGCTTTTTATTTGGTTCATTCCATGTCGGCATCATCTGACTATCAATTGCTGGAACAAGAATCTGCCGGAAATTTCAGAGATGCAATGAATAAAACTAAGGTAGAACACGTAGTTTATTTAAGTGGTATAGTAAATGAATCGGTATTATCAAAACATCTGGCTTCAAGAAAAAATGTTGAAACAGAGCTTAGTAAGGGGAATTATCATTTAACTACATTAAGAGCAGGAATTATTATTGGCTCAGGAAGTGCCTCGTTTGAGATAATGCGCGACCTGGTTGAAAAACTTCCGGTTATGATAACACCAAAGTGGCTAAATACTAAATGTCAGCCGATAGGGATATCAGATGTCATATCAATACTCTCAAAAACGATACTGAATCCAGGGACATATGATAGAAATTTTGATATAGGCGGTCCTGATATATTGTCTTATAAAGAGATGCTCTTAGAATTTGGCCGCATGAGAAATTTAAAGCGTTTTATTTTAACTATCCCAGTAATGACGCCCAAACTTTCTTCGTACTGGCTGTATTTCGTAACATCGACATCGTATAAACTTGCCGTTGCACTGGTCAGCAGTATGAAAATAGAGGTGATTTGCCGCAACCACGATATTAATGAAATATTGGGAATACAACCCATGAATTACCGGGATGCCTTAAAAGAGGCATTTAGCAAAATTGAACGAAACGAAGTGATTTCCAGTTGGAAAGATGCTTTCATAAGCAGTGATTTCAATTCTCATATCTCTGAGTTTATTCAGGTACCTGTGTTTGGTTGTTATAAAGACATTAGAGAAAAAACCTTCGTTAACAGAGAGGATTGCATAAATAAAATCTGGAGCATTGGAGGGGAGAATGGTTGGTATTATGGCGATTGGCTTTGGAAAATAAGAGGTTTTCTGGATAAATTGGCAGGTGGTGTGGGTCTGAGAAGAGGCCGGACCTCTGAAGATACTTTAAACACAGGAGATGCATTGGATTTTTGGAGAGTTTTATATGCCGATAAAGAGAAGGGCAGGTTACTACTTTTCGCTGAAATGAAATTACCGGGAGATGCATGGCTTGAATTTAAAATTATTGAGAACAAATTGATACAAACAGCCACTTTCAGACCATTGGGATTAATCGGAAGGTTATACTGGTTTTGTGTTCTCCCTTTCCACGGATTAATTTTCAAGGGAATGATTAAAAAGTTAACAATCAAATGAAATTTATGGAGAATATAAAAGAAATTATATACGATAATTTTAAATGGATCGATATTGTTAAACCTCAAAAAGATCAACTTGAGACAATAGCAGATGAATATAAGCTGGATTACTTTCAAATATTAGACAGCATGGAGCACGGCCATTTGCCTAAATTTGAAAAACTGCCGGAATATAATTTTGCTATACTAAGAGCCTATGTTGGCGGGAACAATAATAAACATTCCACAGTTAAAGAATTATCCAACAAAATAGCTTTTTTCTATAACGACAAAAAAATAATTACCATACATAGAGCAAATTTTGATTTTCTTGAAAATATTGATCAAAAGTTCAATAATACATATCAGTTGCTCATATTTATTATAAGCCAGATGTTAGAAACATATATTCAACCATCAATTTGGCATAGCGACAAAATAGATGATGTTGAGAAGGTTATTTTTCTAAAGGATTATATGAAAATTTCGCTTGAAGATCTGTATTTTCAAAAATCACAAACCCGTATCTGCAAAAAACTATTAATGATTACACAAGATGTTGTAAATAAAATAGTTGTTGACGATGATTCAAAAACGGCCTTGCAGGATGTAAAAGATAAAATTTTAAGCCTCATTCTCATATATGATGAAGTCGCAGAAGATGCCAATAATTTGATGAACACCTATTTATCAGTTACGGCCAAAAAGAGTAATGACGTTATGAAATTACTTACAATTTTTTCAGTATTTTTCTTACCCTTAACATTTATAGTAGGTGTTTATGGAATGAATTTCGATTTTCTGCCGGAACTCGGGTGGAAATACGGCTATTTATTTGTGTGGATCTTGATGATTATTATTAGTTTAATAATCTATATCTGGTTCAAAAAAAGAAAAATATTCTGAATTCGTTTTTAAAGGATAAATTAAAATAAACACAAACATATGATTTTAAGACTTATCATATTCCTGGCACTTAATTTTGGTGCCCTGGCAATAGGCGGATTGTTCACAAGCAAAGGAGTTTCTTCGGACTGGTATGCTGAATTGCAAAAAGCTCCATGGACCCCTCCGGGTTGGGTTTTTGGTGCCGCATGGACAACTATAATGATCTGCCTGAGTATATACATGGCCTATTTATGGCCGGTCAGCACGAACAGAAATCTTCTTATATGGCTATATGTCATCCAATTAATTTTAAATATCGGATGGAATCCAACCTTCTTTTATTACCATAATGTTTTGGGGGGCCTTATGCTAATCTGTGGACTTACTATACTTATAGGCTTCATGCTATTCTATTATTTTCCACAACTAAAGCTTATATCCATTTTAATTGCCCCTTATTTTATTTGGTTAATAATTGCTACTTCTCTGAATCTTTACATTTGGATAAAACAGATTACAACTATTAGTAGTTGAAAAACAACCATAAGTAGCGTAATTACAACTATAAGTATTTGGTTTTTTTTGATTAAGGAAATGAGTCCGGATAACTTTGCAGCATCAAAAAAATAAACAAAAGCCTTATGTTAAACACTAAAAAGATTGGTAATAAGATTACCGAAGCGAGAAAGAAAGTAAATATTTCTCAGGCTCAGCTTGCAGAGCAACTATTCATCACTCCACAGGCAGTCGGAAAGTGGGAACGCGGAGAATCACTGCCGGATATTATTACATTAAACCGTCTGGCAGATATTTTGGGTACAGACCTTAACTTTTTTTCAGAAAACTTCCAATCTGTGAAGAATTCGTCGAATGTCATGGAACTGCCTTCAGATAAACAGAAGAAAAAACCTGACTGGGATATGTCACGCGGGAACTGGGCAGATGCCGATTTTTCCGGATTGAAAAATATGCATGAAAAATTCAGTTCTTCCAACATGCAGCGCTGCCAGTTTATCGGTTCTGATATGTCGGGTCTTCTTTTAAAAAACAATAATGTTGATAGATGTGACTTCTCAGGTTCCGACATCAGCCGCAGTCACATTAAGGGTTCCAACTTAGCCAACAATTTATTTAAAGATTGTTCTTTTAAGGAAACGGAATTTTCCGGGAGCAATATCATGGGCTGCGATTTTACAAGCGTCGATTTTACGGGAGCGGCGTTTAGATCTGGTGGTTTCCAGAGCAACCTTATGTCTGATGCCATTTTGAATCGTGCCTCTTTTAGTGCTATGCAAATTGTCGATATAGTTTTTGAGGGCAAGATAGAAGACTGCTCCTTTGAAAACTGTGCATTCAAAAAAGTGACATTCCGGAATTCGACCCTTATTAACAACTTCTTTAAAAACAACAATAGCTTAAAACAGATCCGGTTTATTGATTGCCAGGTAGATAGAATTACATATGCATTCCTTAAAAACGGGAAGGCAGATTTAACCGGCATCACTTTGTTGACGCCATAAAAGAAGAAAAGATAATGGAAAATATTAAATATGAGAAATAAAACTACACCTGATACTGTTTTTGTTATCTTATTAATATTGTCTATTTTACTTCGGATCTATTATCCAATTTTAATTATAATAAAGTATCCCGCAAACATTACAGGTCTTTTTATAATTGTATTTGGAATAACAATCGTTTCAATATCAAACTCAATTTTAATAAAAAATAATACTTCAGTTAAGCCATTTGAAGATCCTGGTGTGTTAATTACATCAGGGTTATTTAATTATAGCAGGAATCCCATTTATTTAGGAATGTTTTTTATACTTTTAGGACTTGAAATATTTCTTGGATCATTAATAACCTTTCTGTTTCCCGTTGTCCTATTAATTTTCTTAAACAGACTAATAATAAATGATGAGAAGAGATTAGAAACATTGTTTGGAGATAGTTACTTAAAATATAAAAGAGAGGTAAGAAGGTGGTTTTAAAAAGATTTGGGTATATAATATGCAAAAAAGAAAATATGATGAATTCACTTGATATGGGAATAGTGGTAAAAAATGCAGGACTAGTACTGCTAAATAATTATTTAACAATTCTTTTTGAGCGACTAAATTTAATAAATGAGGGAAAATTCATTTCGGAACAATCACAAGAGGATGCCGTGCATTATTTACAATACATAGTAACGGGACTTACAGATAGCCGGGAATCTTCTTTGATTTTAAATAAAATACTTTGCGGATTACCGCTTAGTGCTCCAGTAAAATCTAATATTTTCATCTCAGAAACGCAAAAAGACCTAATTGTGGGAATGATTAATTCATCAATTGAGTATTGGAGAGCTATTGGAAATTCTTCTGTCAATGGTTTTAGGGACAATTGGCTGGCAAGAGAAGGGGCATTGAAAGAAGAGAAAGGCCGTTGGAGTTTAACTGTAGAAAAAAGGGCCTATGATATCCTTATTTCACAATGCCCTTTTTCATTTTCAATAATCAATTTTCCGTGGATGCAAAAACCATTATATGTCAATTGGTAATGTATTAAATATTTATTTTAAAAATTACAATGAAACCTACTTTTAGAATTATTCCGGATGAAGCTTTTGGGTATAAGCCAATCGTTCGGATCAGAGATATAGATGCTGTTGTTCACAACTACCTTTTGTTTAAAGAAAGAGCCGACAGTACAGGTTCAATATGTGCCGCAGTTCTCAAGGGAGAAGTTTATGGATTACAGATGAAAGATGTTGCGCCCGAATTATATAATGTTGGTGCTAGATATTTTTTTGTGGCAGAGCTGTATGAAGCTATAAGCCTTAGAGAGATTTTACCGTATAATGACGCAAAAATCTATACACTCTGTGGAATTCTGAAAAATGAAGAATCCTATTTTAAAAGATACAATGTTATTCCCTGTGTAAACTGTATAGAGCAACTTGAGAGATGGAATCTGTTTTGTAAGGAAAATGGGAAGAGTTCTGTTATAATTCACCTTGATACCCACATGAATCGTCTGGGACTTCTTGACGATGAGGTTGATGTTTTGAGTAAAAATTATAAAAAACTCACATCTGACTTAAAAGTGGAATTCTATATGAGTCATTTATTTGACATCAAAGGAGAGGATTTTACTAATAGTAACAATCAGATAAAGATATTAAAGGAATTTACCAATAAGTTGCCAAAGGCTCCGATATCTTTAACTTGTACAGATAGTGTAATTCTTCTGAATAACTCAGAAGCAAATTTTGATATGATCCGACCGGGGATAGGCTTAGTCGGTGGCGCACCTAATGCAGGGCATCCAATTGCTCCTGATGCAAGACATACTTTAGAGATATATGCAAAAATATCTCAGATAAAGAGAATTCCTAAAGGAGAGACTGTTGGATATGGCGGCTCTTATAAAACTAAGAGAGATACGGTAATGGCATTGGTTCATATTGGCTATAAAGATGGATATTTAAGGTTATTAAGTGAACTTGACAGCGAACCTAAAGGGGTATATATGTTTATCAATGGTTACAGGGCACCCATAATTGGGAAAATCTCTTTGGATGCCACTACTGTTGATGTTACAGATATTCCGGATAACATTTTAAAGGAAGCAACTTATGCAGAAGTGGTTGGCCCGAATGTTGATATTAAAACAATTGCAGATAAGTCTGGTTGTTACGAAGTTATGGTTGCATTAGGAAGGGATAACAAAAAAATTAATGATTATACGCTAAAAGAATATTTAAAACAGTTTGAAACTAAAATTACAGACAATGTTTGACATAAGAAAAATTCGGGAACAAGTTATTTATAGCGCCGTTAAAGCAGAGAGTAACGAAACAAAAGCTCAAAAAATCGTATACAACGATGAAGAAAGTAATCGGACATGGGTGAAAAACACCATGAAAAGGTTGGAAGACAATTTCGATAAGTCAACTGTTAAAAAAATCAGGATGAATTGCCAATGCGGTTATGGAATGGACGAAAAATCAGCCTTATTAAATGAGCTTCTTGAGTCGTCATCAAGTTTGGAAGAATTTGCCAGTCAAGAGAAGGCGCAAGCCGCCGGGTTATCATTTAGTAATGGCGGACTTTATTTGCAATTCCCTTATTGTCCGTGTCCGATGCTTGAAGAAGTAGATAAACTGGAAACAAATACATGGTGCCAGTGTACGACAGGTTATAGTAAAGTGATTTTTGAAAAGGCATTTGGTTGCGAAGTTGATGTTGAATTGCTTAAAAGTGTTAAAATGGGAGATGATATCTGTCTTATGAAGATTATTCCTCTTGGCATTGTGCGGTTTTGAATTATAATCAATGCTAGTTATTTAATTATAAAACGTGAAAAATGAGATATTTATTAAACTTCATTATCATTTTTTTAATTGGTTGCAATTGCCAAAATGCTAATAAGAATTCACACACAGATAATTGTGATGATTTAGCAAAGAAGTTATCTCATTGGACAGATTTAAAAACCATTAAACCAACTCTGTCTTTTAGCCCAACGATACAAAGATTAAAAAAAGCAAACGAAATTCAAATCAGGCAATTTTGGGACAGTATTAAATTTAAAGGTACACCAATGGTTGAAAAATGCAGTGATAGCAATAGTTTGATTATTACTTTCTTGTACCGGAACAAAGATAAAATGTCCAAGGTAATGATAGATATAAAAAACGGACATCTGGGTAACGGAGAGAGTGATATGATGCTACTTCCTGTCAAGAACACAGATATATGGTACAGGACTTTTAAAATACCAATAGA
>CAYQPF010000071.1:0-24967 GCA_964419225.1 uncultured Candidatus Cloacimonadota bacterium
AAAGATAAATTCTCCCAAAGTAAACTCAGAGATCTCTGGGAAAATAAAATTACAGTTTGGTCTGCCTGCATCAAAAAGAGCAAGCTCGGTAGCCAGTCTTTCGTTATTCAGTAAACTGCTCAGCGTTTTCCCGCAAAGATAATTGATCTCTTCTCTGTCTGTATATAATTCAGGAATCACATAATCCTTACTGAATTTCTCAACTGTTAAAAATGTTGTCACCTTATCATTTGGTCCTTCTGTATAAAGTTGTACCTGTGAATGCTGATCCGTTGTCCCAAGTGCCTTTACAGGTGTCTGACCAACAAATATCTCTTCCTTATTCCAATTGTATCTCTTGCCCAGACTTTCTGCCCAAAGCTGCCGATACCAGTCTGCCATATCATATAAAGAATTACAATAAGGCATCATTACAGAGATATTCTTACCATCCTGCATATAGAAGTAGTGCATTAAGCCGTTCAAATAAGCCGGATTTTCCCAGACATTATCTTTCAGACATTTTTCTTTCATAGCCTTTGCACCATTCAAAAGCTTTTGCACATCAATTCCCACAAATGCTGATGAAACTAATCCCACATCTGTCAGCACGGAAAATCTGCCTCCTACATTATCAGGCACCTCAAAGTCCATATAACCTTCTGTCTGAATTATCTTCCGCAAAAAGCCCTTAACTTTGTCTGTGGTAATGATCACATGCTCTTTATATGTATCCGGCAATTCTTTTTTTATGATATCCATGATGATCATAAAAGTAGCCATAGTCTCTGCTGTGGTGCCGGACTTGGTGATTATATTGAAAACTGTTCTCTTCAGATCTATTTTGGACATGATCTCATATACCATTAAAGGATCAACATTGTCCATAACATAAAGATTCTTCTTCAGATTCTTCTCTGTCTTCAAAGCTGTATAAAGAGCCCTGTTACCCAAAGCAGATCCACCAATTCCCAAAACTACCATGTTATCGAACTTGTCTTCAATCTTCTTGATATACCCCAAAATCTTACTCAAATCATAATCAGGCAGCTCATAGAAACCCATAATATCTTTCTTTCTGTCTTCCATGATTAATCTATGTGCCTTTTTTACCTGCTCAAGATGATTATTAATTCTGGCTGTAGTTATTCCACCCGGAATTTTAGCTGAATAAATTAAATTAGTAAAATCAAATTTTAACGACATACTCTCCTCCTAAATGTAATTTAAATCTGGAATAAAGATTTTATTTCCCCGCTCGTATAACCAAGCGTTATCTGCCTGGCAAATTCTTTGCATTCCTCCACGGCTAAACTCAATACCCGTTTCTTAATCTGCAGGATCTTACCCGATGTCATGCTAAGTTCTGTCACACCTACTCCCAGTAGGTACTTTGTGAATTCCGGATTTGCTGCCAATTCTCCACAAACAGATAACGGTATTCCCCTTTTCAGAGCACTTTCCCCTACCATCTTTATTAAATGCAGTACCGCTGGATGATACGAATCATAATATTCATTGACTGCCTCATTTCCCCTGTCTGCAGCTAATGTATATTGCGTCAGATCATTTGTCCCTATACTGAAAAAATCACATATCTCGGCCAATTGGCCTGATATAAGTGCTGCAGACGGTATCTCTATCATTGCTCCTGCTTTAATATTTTTATCATAAGCAATTCCGGCTGTTTCCAATTCCGTCTGACAGCTCTGCAGCACAGTCTTCGCTCTTAGATAATCCTCAGTACTAGTAACCATCGGAAACATTATCTGAATATTCCCCAAAATACTTGCCTTCAAAATTGCCCGTAACTGCACTTTGAATATTGTTTCATAC
Source organism: uncultured Candidatus Cloacimonadota bacterium (assembly GCA_964419225.1). Classification (GTDB taxonomy): domain Bacteria; phylum Cloacimonadota; class Cloacimonadia; order Cloacimonadales; family CAYQPF01; genus CAYQPF01. The sequence continues at coordinate 1,816 of CAYQPF010000071.1, forward strand.
GCCAAAGAAAATCGAATACCACGACACCCTAAATTGGGATTCTCCTCTGATTTTATAGCTAATAATTCTGCTATCTTGTCCCCGCCGACATCAATAGTTCTAATCGTTAAAACATGCGGGTGTATTTTAACTGCTATATCTTTATAAATCTTGATCTGTTCAAGTTCAGTCGGTAATTTATCCCTGTCCATATATAAAAATTCGGTCCTGAATAAACCAATTCCCTCACTCTTATATTTCAATACTTGCGTTAACTCCTCTGGAATCTCAATATTACTCTTTAAGTGAATTCTAATATTATCCTTCGTAACTGTAGGTACATCAATTAATTCATGCAATTTCTCCTGATTAATAATCTGTAATGATAAATTTGCTCTAAACTGCTTCATTAATCCGGCATCAGGCTCTACGATAATATATCCCAGATCTCCATCCATAATAATATTGGAGTTTTGCGGGATCTTCTCAAGCTCCTTTATTCCGGAAATCATCGGTAAATTAAAAGATCTGGCCAGAATCGCACAATGTGCATTCTTCCCGCCCTGCTCGGTCACTAAACCACGCACCTTCTTATCTATAAGTTTTGTTAATATTGAAGGAAAAATTTCAGGAATAAATACTACATTATCTTCTGTCAATGAATCACAGATCTCATTGTCAGACCCGGCTAAAAACTGTAATAAGCGATGGGAAACATCCTTGTAATCTGATGCTTTGCTGGATAAATAACTATCTTCCAAAGCTGCAAAATAAGAAATAACCTGATTAAAATGCTTCCAGATCGCATGCTCAAGGTTAACAAGATCCTCCGTAACAATTTTTTCAATACTGGATGTCAAGGCAGGATCGATTAATATTATTTTGTGGATTTCCAGAATTTCTTTGTCTTCTTCGTTTTTGGCAAAATTTACTATTATACTATCTATTTCTGTAATTAATGATTCTGCAGCAAAACGAAACCTCTCCAGTTCTGTCTCAGCTTTACTTTTGCTAATTTTCTTCTTCTTGATATTGATATTAAAGGGATTTATAAAAACTGCTTTCCCAATACATAACCCGGAAGAAATCCCAATTCCTGTAAATCTTTGCACTAATCTTCGCCGAATCTTGTTACAAACAGTTTTTCAATCTCTTCCATTAAATACACTTCATCCACACCGTTTACAACAATTTCCAACTCTGATTTATACTCCGCTGCCAACATCATTACACCCATTATACTCTTGGCATTAATTACCATTGTCTCTTTCTGAATGTGTATCTCGGATCTGAATTTGGATGATGTCTTAACCAAAAGAGCTGATGGTCTGGCATGCAATCCTAATTTATTCTCGACAGTAACTTTCTTTTTTAACATATTTTAATGAGTATCCTCTTAATAGTAGTTTTCTTCATTATTGAAAAGAACATTCTTCTTCTTGGTTTTCTTGTTCATTTCTTCCTGCATTTTCCTTACAAAGACTTCCGCTGCATCATATCCATATAATTTTAAAATAAAATTCAAAGCTATTACTTCAATGATTACCGATACATTTTTCCCCGGTGATACTGGCAAATATGTAATAGGAATATTTATTCCCAAAATTTCAGAAGTATTGTTGGTTAAGCCCAACCTTTCATAATCCATGTTTTCATGCCAGGTCATCAACTCGATCTGGGTATCAATTTTCTTCTTCTGCCGGACTGCCTCTATCCCAAACATTCTTTCAATATCAACAACACCAACTCCGCGAATTTCCATGAAATGACCAACATCCTGCATTGCCGATCCAATCAGACTATCATCCTTCAACAATATCTTCACCATATCATCTGTGATTAATTGATGACCCCTCTCCACCAGATCCAAAGCACATTCACTCTTGCCTATTCCACTCTTACCGGACAATAATATCCCCACCCCGAAAACATCGATCAAAGTTCCATGCATCGACAATTCGGGCGCAAAAATATCTCTCAAATATCTACCCATCTCTAAAGTTAATTTCACTGTCGATAAACGGCTCGAAATGATCGCAATATTCATTTCGTTTGCGATATATTCTATGGCCGGAGGAAGCGTTAATCCCTTGGAAATCATTACACACGGTATATTATAAGTAAACATTTCTTTGATCCGGTCAAAAAGAACCTCTTCTCTGAGCGTTTGAATATAACTGATCTCAGTTTCACCAAATACCTGGATTCTTTGATGACAAAATCTGTCCAAATATCCCGATAAGGCTAAGCCCGGACGATTCAATATAGGTTCGGTAACCTTGTTTTCCAATGTTTTAGCATTGGTTAATAAAGAAAGTACCCAATCCTTCTTCTTCTCTTCAAATAGTTCTCTGACGCTGATATCTTTCATATTTTATCCTGAGAGTGCCCGTTCATCGAACGGGCACTCATTAGTTTTATGCTTCAATTAATTTAAAGTAATCGTTGTCCTTCTTAACAAGCACATTTACCTTGTCTGTCTCTTCATTTTTGAAGATCAGATAATCTTCCCCAAGTGCATGTAATTTATCAATAGCATCCGATACACTCATGATCTCTGCTGCTATTCTCTTTGTCTTCACCATCTTCTTATGTTTCTTCACATGATTCGTTTCATAGGAGTTTGCATAAACGAAATGCGGCTCATCCTTCAGATTTCTCTTCTGATGATCAGTTACTTTGTCTTTCAACTTCTTGACCTGTGCTTCCATCTTGTCTATAGCATCATCAATGGCCACATACATATCCATCTCTTCTGCTTCACTCTGTAAATTAAACTTGGCTGCATGTAAGGTCATCTCGACAATGTTCCTGCTGTTTTCCAATGCCAATATCATATGAATATTGATTATGTGGTCAAAATACCTGGTCAGCTTTTCACAAGCCCCTTCTACATAATCTCTGATTGCATTGGTTAATTCAAAATGACGAGCGGTGATTGTAATTTGCATAATAATCCCCTTTTTTTTTAGTTTTTGATCAATGTTCTGGCAGTCTCAGCAAAATAAGAACTGCGAACCAATGGATTTGAAATGATTAACGGAATACCCATCTTCTCACCCTCCTGCTTATATAAAAGAAATATGTCCGGATGAACATACTCCTTTACAGGATAGTGCTTTCCCGATGGAGCCATATATTGTCCTAAAGTCAATATCGATACCCCGATATTCTTTATATCTTCCATAACTTTTCTCACCTGTTCCTGAGTCTCTCCTAATCCTAACATCAGCCCACTCTTTGTCAATATTTCTTTATCTTTTTCTTTAACTCTTTGCAAAACTGACAATGAACGCTGATAATTTGCCATAGGCCTAACTTGCGAATACAACTCCGGTACAGTTTCTATATTGTGATTGATCACATCAGGACGAGCTTGAATTATTGTTTCCAACGCACTCTCATTCCCCTCTAAATCTGAGATCAATACCTCTATGAATATGTCTTTGTTTAGCTTGCGGATCTCCTCAATTACCCGTGCAAACTGTGACGCCCCGCCATCTTCCAGATCATCTCTGGTTACTGTCGTTATCACAGCATACTTCAAATCCAATGTATCTATTACTTCTGCTATGTGCTTAGGTTCGTTTATATCTACTGGTTGTAATTTGCTCTTATCTTTATCTATCGCACAAAATGTACAATTACGAGTACATACATTTCCCAATATCATAAAAGTAGCCGTCCCTCTCTCAAAACACTCACCCTTATTCGGACACTGGGCACTCTCACATACTGTATGTAAATTGTGACTTCTTAGGAAAGCAGTGACTTCTCTGGCTTTGCGGGATCCTAATTTGTTTGCTTTCAACCAGGAAGGTTTTCTCTTAACTTCCATTTCACTTTCCTTTCTCTCTTTCTCTGCCTTCTAATTTATATAAGCAAATATAATCAGATTTCGTTCTTTGTCAAAGAATTAATGTAAAAAACGTAAAAAATGTTTATTTCTCGGCAAAATCTCTTATTATTTCTCTCTTTACAATTCACCATTAACTATTAACCACTCACCTGTGTTATCCCTTTTACTCACAACTCATGACTGATGACTCATGACTATTCCCCATCACCCGTCCATTTAGTCCATTTTATCCATTTAGTCCATACACTCCATTTTAACTTTTAATAATCTACCCAAAAATGAAAGAATTTCAGTTGTAAAGTACTATCCTATCGGAAAATACATTTTGAACTCTGTGCCTGCTTCCTCATGAGAATTTACCTCGATTATCCCGTCATGCAGTTCAACTAGTCTCTTTACTATCGACATTCCTAAGCCTGTCGTTTCCTCACCCTCTGTTCCACGTTTGCGGATCTTGGTAAATTTATCAAATATTAATGGTAAATCTTCCGATTTTATCCCTATTCCAAAATCCTTAACTATAATGCAACAATAACTCTTGCCCTTATAATTTGTGCAGAAAACAGTTAACTCAATCTCAGAATCCCTGTGACTAAACTTAATCGAATTTGATATTATATTGCTCATGATTTGCCAAAATTTGTCCATATTCAGTTTCACATAACATTCTGCTATCTGATAATTGAACTTGATCTTTATATTCTTTTGGGTTGCCATCACTTTGAAGATAGTCTCGTATTCCAAAAAAACCTCAATAATATTCAATCTGTCCAAATTTAAATTAAAACTATCCAGATTGATTCTGTGTGACTCTAAAAGATCATTAACCAAAGTTATGGCCTTCTCACTCGAATAATTGATTATCTCCACATATCTCTTCAAATTCTCGGTTAAATCTTCCAACATGATTAAATCTACTACAGAATGAATCCCACCGATAGCATTTCTTAAATCATGCGAGACTATATGCAAAATGGTATCTTTAGATTTGTTCAATTCAAAAAGTTCAGTCCGGTGCTTCTCAATTTCTGCATGTGATTTTACCAGTTCGACATTTTTTAGCCGATAAATTTCAGTTTCTTTCTTCTCCTGTTCAATCTCATACTTGGATTCCAGTTCGGCAATTTGATTCGATAACTGGTCATTAAAATTCTTTCTGTACAATTCTGAATGCTTTAATAAATATTCCGTTGATACTTCAAAATTGCCGATTTTTTTATTAAAAAGAGCATAATCATAGGTTAAAGACAATAAAGTATCCAGATCATGAAAATTCTCAGCCTCTGCTATTGCCATATTCCAATATACCTTGGCTTCATCTATCCTCTCCAGACGTGTATATAATCCTGCCAAATCTTTCAACCCTAAAATAATTGTTACTTTCGCTTTCGTTTCTTTAGCCATGGTAACTGACTTTTGATAAAAGTCTAATGCTGTCTCCATCTGTCCGGTATCTGCATAAAGTTGCCCAATGTTAGAGTAAACCATCGCTAAACGTCCGTAATTATTCTCTTTCTTCCAAATATGCATTGCTTTTTTATAGTTATTCAAAGCTGAAGGAAATCTCTTTTTTAAATAGAATAGTGTTCCGATATTATTGTAAGAAGTCGCTATTTCACCGTCTGATATATCAATCTGCCTTATTTTTAAGGCCTTTTTATTATACTCCAATGCCTTATCCAAATTGTCCAGTCGTCGGTAAACTATGGCGATGTTACTGAAAACCTTAGCCAAATTGACTGTTTTTTCTAAAGATTGTGCTACTCTGGCTGCTTCAAACATATGGGTTAAAGCCTGTTCATACTTTCCTAAACAACACTCAATCGCACCCATATTTGACAAACAACCGTAGGTCGAATAGGGATCACCTCCGGCTTCCACATAAAGTATCAAGGCCTGCTGAAGCAGATCCAGGGCTTTAAGATTATCACCCTGAATAGAATACGACACAGCCATACTCTGCCAGTTTCCGGCTTCCAAAAATCTATCACCACACATCTGAGCATACTCTATCCCTGCTGTGGAATACTCTCTGCTTTTTTCTAACTGATTTGTTTCCCACAAAGTGTCAGAAATGTTCAATGCGAGTTTACTCTTTTGGGAATAATCTGTTGTTAGCTCATATTCCTTCAGCTTCTGTTCAAACTCTTTATTATCCTTCTTCATGTTGTCCTTAACCCTTTCCTCTGCCTTCTGCCTAATGCCTACTCCCCTCTGACTCCTATCACTGAACCAGTCTAAAGGCAGGTTCTACAACGCGGATCCTCGTTCACTCCCTTCCCTTACTAAAAGGGAAGGGCCGGGGATGAGTTGCTTTCTCCACTGACACCTGACACCTGGCACCTGACACCTGACACCTATTCTCCCCTGGGAGATGACGCAGCTTGCGACATTAATTTAAAGAGCCTGGCAGGCTCTTCTCCCAAAAACTGATCTCTTTTCACTCCCCTCTCTTTGCAAGAGAGGGGCCGGGGGTGAGTTGTTTCTCCCTCTGCCCACTGCCTACTGAACCAGTCTAAAGGCAGGTTCTACAACGCGGATCCTCGTTCACTCCCTTCCCTTACTAAAAGGGAAGGGCCGGGGATGAGTTGCTTTCTCCACTGACACCTGGCACCTGGCACCTGTTTTCGTGGGGTGAGTTGTTTCTCCTACTGCCCACTGCCCACTGCCTACTGAACCAGTCTAAAGGCAGGTTCTACAACGCGGATCCTCGTTCACTCCCTTCCCTTACTAAAAGGGAAGGGCCGGGGATGAGTTGCTTTCTCCACTGACACCTTGCACCTGGCACCTGACACCTGACACCTGTTTTCGTGGGGTGAGTTGTTTCTCCCACTGCCTACTGCCTACTGAACAGATATTTGTTCTTCCAGCTTCACCCTTATCTCATCCAGTTGCTCTTCACTTGGTATATATTGCAGCCGTATCTGCTCCATTAAGTCAAATCCGCATTCTTTCAAATTGGCTTCCACAATTCCCACACTCTGTCCACCCCAACCATAAGAACCAAATGCCATTGCTGTCCTGTTCTTCGGTGCAAGACCCTTCATATATGTGATGAATGCTGCTACTGAGGGTAAAATGTTGTTATTCAGTGTTGGTGATCCGACACATATATATTTGGCTGTGATTAATTCTGTCATAATATCTGAAATGTGATTACTTTGCAAGTTGGCCATATGTACACTGATTCCCTTATTTTCAAAGGCATCTCTGATAGTATGAGCAATCTTCTCTGTAGATTTCCACATTGTGTCATAAATTATTACTGCTCTGTTTTCCGCTTCGTTAGTACACCACTTCGTATATTCTGCCAATATCTCCGGAATGTGTTTTTCCCAAATCAGTCCATGACTCGGGCAAATCATATTAATGTCCAAACCTCCGGCTCCTTCCAAAGCTTTCTGCACTTGTTTTCCGTAGGGTAAAACAATGTTGGCATAATACTTCTTCGCTTCTTCCATAATTATATTATATGGATACTCCGTATCTGTTCTTTCCGATGATGCTATATGCTGACCAAACGCATCATTAGAGAATAATATCTTCTCCTCAGGACAATAACTGACCATATTATCAGGCCAATGTACCATCGGTGTCAACAGAAATGAAATATTCCTCTTCCCCAGACTGATAGTATCACCTGATTGTACAGCTTGGAAATCCCAATCTTCCTTATAATGCAGTTTCAAACCTTTTTCTCCATTTGGAGATGTAAAGATTTTGGCTTTTGGACATATTTTCATAAGCTTGGGTAATCCGCCTGAATGATCCATTTCCACATGATTCTGGATTATATAGTCGATTTTGGCAGGATCTACGATGGAAGAGATCCGACTGATCATTTCATCAAACATATAAGCTTTAACATTATCTACCAAAGTAATTTTCTCATCGATGATCAAATACGCATTATAAGTTGATCCTCTTTGGGTCAGGTATCCGTGGAAATTTCTGAGATCCCAGTCAATTCCTCCGACCCAGTATATTCCTTCTCTGAGCTTTTTCGCTTTCATAACATCCCTCTCTCTATATTTATTTCTTATTTCTATATCTATTTTAATTGCACCTGACACTGAACCAGTCTAAAGGCAGGTTCTACAACGTGGATCCTCGTTCACTCCCTTCCCTTACTAAAAGGGAAGGGCCGGGGATGGGTTGTTGAATCTCCCACTGACACCTGTTCTCCCCTGGGAGATGACGCAGCTTGCGTCATTATTTTTAAAGAGCCTGGCAGGCTCTTCTCCCAAAAACTGATCTCTTTCACTCCCCTCTCTTTGCAAGAGAGGGGCCGGGGTGAGTTGTTTCTCCCACTGCCCACTGCCTACTGAACCAGTCTAAAGGCAGGTTCTAAAACGTGGATCCTCGTTCACTCCCTTCCCTTACTAAAAGGGAAGGGCCGGGGATGGGTTGTCGAAATCTCCCTCTGCCTACTGCACACTGCCAACTGATCAAAATTTCCACGGCATCAAATAATCCCGCACTTCCTCATTGAAATATCGGTCTGTCATCGTGGCAATAAAATCTCTAACCTTCTCCACTTGGGAAAATTTCTCCTGATAAGCAGCATTTTTACTGTTCAAAAACTGCTTAAAAACCTTGGAATCTTTCCTGTCATTCTTGATATCCTGATAATACTTATCAAACAGGATCTTCATACTTCTGTAGATGGAATCATTGGATAATTTAACATCCTCGTTCGTATAGATTTTGGCATAATTAAACTTCTTAAGTTTCTCCAGATAAACCGATGTCTCTTCATCAAATGCCACATAGTCTTTCTCATAACTATTGATGATCACACTCTTCACTAAAGTATCGATAATCTGGCTGTTATTATTCCCCAAATACTGTACACAATCTTCCGGCAAATCCTCTCTTTTGAGAAGATTGTAACGAATGGCATCCTCGATATCCTGTCCGATATAGGCTATCGTATCAGTGATCCGGACCACACATCCTTCCAGAGTTGCAGGCATCCAATTCACCCGGTCTCCGGTTTTTTTGCGTGCAATGTAGTCAATTAGATCTGCTTCGGTTTTCTTTCTGTTAGGTATCAACTGTGTATTATGAACTTCCCCATCATGAGAAATTATCCCGTCTCTTACCTGAAATGTGAGATTGAGTCCTCTGCCTTTTCTCGCTACATTATCCACGATATGTAAACTCTCAATATTATGATGAAAATGTCCGAACCCATATGCCTGACATTCCATGCTTAAAGCTTTTTCCCCGTCATGTCCGAAAGGTGTATGACCCAGATCATGCCCCAAAGCTATGGCTTCGATCAACTCCAGATTAAGGCCGAGTACCTTTCCTATCGTCCTGGATATTTGCGAAACATAGGTTGTATGCAAACTACGGTTCGTCATTTCCTCATCTATCAGATTGGAGAAAGAAAACACCTGGGTTTTCCCATGATAGCGACGGTATGCACCACTGTATAAAATCCTGTCACGGTCTATAGCAAATTCACTCCGGAACTCTGGTTCCACTTCATCTATTGCTCGTATTGCATCCTCATTCTTAGTCGCAAAAGGACTTAAATTCAACTGGTTAAAATCATTTACATGACTATATATTTTCTTCAATTTATCTTGATCAATCATTTTGTACCTCGCTTACTTTCCGGTAATGCATAAATACGGGCTCAAACCCGGCATTCCGTTGTTCAATTTCAAAAAATGTCACAATGTGATTCTCCTGTCTTTCCATGGTAAACTCATTTTCAAACACAGGCACATAGTCCTTTCTCTGTCGAAATTCCTTCATAATCCAGTCCGCATAACCTTTGTGATCGGTGGACAATTCGATCGTTCCACCCATTTTCAGAATATGATTCAAAGCATCTAAGAACTTCTGTTGGATCATTCTTCTGCAAAAATGTGCTCTTTTCGGCCACGGATCAGGATGCTGTATATATATTACATCAATTGAATCGGGTTTCACCAGCTTATTTATATTCTCATCGACAAATAATCTGATCAAACGTACATTCTTATGTATATCCGGATTCAACTTTCTGGTTATAACTTTTATTCTTTTTTCTTTTAATTCAATTCCCAATAAATTTATCTCAGGACTCTGTAAGGACTTCTTGCATAAAAACTCACCCTTTCCACTCCCTATTTCTAAATGTACCGGCCTGTCATTACCATATATCTTGCTAAAATCTAACTGCTGCTCTGAAGTTACTAATACCTCAAAAAACTCCCTTTTCTCTTCTAAATTCATTATTTTTAACTCACTTTATTTTTCTGGTATCACTTTATTGACTATCTTGCTTGATGTCAATAATAACCCTTACTATTTACAAAATAATTCATATTCTCCTTGGAACAAAAAAAATGTCAGAAAAATTGATTCTGTCCATTTAGCCCGGATAATGCAGTAGAGGTTGGTTGGCTGGGTCGAAGATCATGAAAAGTAAAGCTTGCAATCGAACGATTTATATAATAAATATATGGTGAGTGAGATTGTAAGTTCTTCATATCTATTTCTCTAAAATCTCTCCTGCCCACTGCCTGCTGAAATAGCTTCAGCCAGGTTGTGTAGATTCTACTGCACAGTTCGGGTTAAGTAATAATATGCTTCAGATACTTCTATTAATGGGTTCATATGGTTTTTGATAAAAATGACTTGCCTTAATAGAATGTTTAGATCACTGAGAAAATTGAGTCAAAAAAAACGGATTGTTCTAAATGAACAATCCGTTTCAAATTTCCAGATCTTTTATTTAAGCAGTTTTAACAACTACTTCATCTTCACCATAAACATAGACAGCTTCTTTTTCACCCAGGATCACATCACGGGAGATCAGGCATTCTTTGATATTCTTTTGATCGGGAAGTTCATACATGATTTCAAGCATGATTTTTTCCATGATCGATCTCAAACCTCTGGCACCTATCTTCTGCTTGATTGCGATTGTAGCAATCTCCTTGAGTGCTTCAGGTGTAAATTGCAGATCAACACCATCTATGCTGAAGAGTTTTTTATACTGTTTGCAGATGGAGTTTTTAGGCTTTGTTAAAATCTCGATCAGTGCATCTTCTGTCAATTCTTCCAAAGTACTGATAATAGGTAAACGCCCAATCAACTCAGGAATCAGCCCATATTTCATCAGATCTTCAGGATTAACCTTGGAAAAGATGTCTTTGGATTGATCTAAATTTGTGATCATATCGGCATCGAATCCAACAGTTTTCTGATTGATTCTTTTCTGAATGATCTTATCTAGTCCGCCAAAAGCTCCGCCAACGACAAAGAGAATGTTGGTGGTATCGATCTCGATAAAATCCTGATGAGGATGTTTTCTTCCGCCTTTTGGTGGAACATTAACCTTGGTACCTTCCAGAATTTTCAAAAGAGCCTGTTGTACACCTTCACCGGAAACATCTCTTGTGATAGAAGGTGTTTCAGATTTACGTGCAATTTTATCAATTTCATCGACATAGATAATGCCTTTTTCTGTCTTGGCTACATCATAATTAGCATTCTGGAGTAAGCGGACAAGAATGTTTTCCACATCTTCACCCACATATCCTGCTTCAGTTAAGGTAGTGGCATCTGCGATAGCAAACGGCACCTTTAACAGCTTTGCTAAAGTCTGAGCGATAAGAGTCTTGCCTGAACCTGTAGGTCCCATCATGATAATATTACTCTTCTCCAGTTCCACATCATCATTCTTGCTTTGCTTAAAAATTCTTTTGTAATGATTAAACACAGCAACTGATATTGTTTGTTTGGCTTTGTCCTGACCAATCACAAACTGGTCAAGATACTGTTTTATTTCTCTTGGTGTAGGCAGAGTAAAATCTTCAATCACATCATCTTTTTTATCAGTTTCAATTATTGTATGGCACATGCTGATACAATCGTCACAAATATTACCGGCAAGACCTTTGATCATATGTTTGGTCTCTGTTTCCGGTCTTCCGCAGAAGGAACAGTGGAGAACGTTATATTTATTCATGAGACACTCCTTCTAAATTAAATTCTCTTAGTCATTATTTCGTCAACAATTCCATATTCTTTAGACTCTTCTGCACCCATGAAGAAATTTCTATCGGTATCCAGGACGATTTTGCTGAGATCTTGCTTTGTGTGATGTTGTAAGATCCCATTCAGTTTTTCTCTGAGATAAAGAATTTCTTTAGCATGAATCTCGATATCGGAAGCTTGTCCCTGTACACCACCCATAGGCTGATGGATCATGATTCTGCTGTTGGGCAGAGCAAATCTTTTGCCTTCTGCACCTGCAGCAAGTAATACTGCAGCCATGGACGCTGCCATTCCGATGCAGATTGTGGATACCTTGCATTTGATAAACTGCATTGTATCATAAATAGCTAATCCTGAATAGACAGATCCGCCCGGGCTATTGATATACATATAGATATCTTTATCGGGGGCTTCGCCTTCAAGGTGAATCAGCTGGGCAATTACGATGTTTGCCATGTTATCATCTATAGCGTTTCCCAGAAAAATAATTCTGTCATTCAACAGTCGTGAATATATATCGTATGCTCTTTCTGATCTACCGCTTTGCTCAATTACGATTGGTACGTAAGGCATTATTACTCCTTGTTTTCTGTTTCAGCTGGAACTACTTCAGCTTCTTCGATTACTTCAGTTTTAGGTTCAGTTTTTGGATAAGGTACAATCTTGGCACTTTCGATGATCAGATTCATCAATTTTTCTTCAATAATCCTTTGGTTAAAGTTTTCCAAATGATTCTGTTGTTTGAGAATTTCTTTGTATTTCTCTACATCCATATTTATTTCTGCTGCCAGTTCTATGATTTTATTTTCCTTATCTTCTTCGGTTGCTTCAATTTTAAGATTTGAGATCAACTGCTGATTGATATAATAATCCTTGATATCATTCTCAGCGATTTGATAATAGATAGGCATCACTTTTTCCAGATCTCCCTGGCTCTGATGGTACTGCTTAACTAGTTCTGATGCATAATTTCTGATGATTGATTTGGGGATTGAGATCGGATTATCAGCTCTTAGCTTAGCTTTGATTGTTCTGTATAGACCATCTTTGTCTTTCTTCTCATTATCTTTCTGAAGGTCTGTTCTAATTTTTTCTCTCAGTTCAGCTAATGTTTCACAATCGAAATCTTTCGCAAATTCATCATCTAATTCAGGCATATCTACAGTTTCAATCATTTCGATCTTAACACTTACTTTAGCAGATTCAACACCGGTTTGAGTCGGGATCTGGATAGTTGTTTCCACAACATCACCAACATTTTTACCGATTAAAACATTATTGAATTCTTCACCTAAATTGTTCTCAGCATTAATGATCAATTCCGTGGGATAATCTTTGCCGGGTTCGTCTGCATAAACAAAGACCAAATGTGCTTTGTTGTTTAAAGCTAAAGGCTGATCGCTAACAGATGTGTTGGCAATCTGTTTTTGCATATCTTTCAGAGTATTCTCGATACTTTGCTCTGGAATAGGCATTGGTTCAAAGGGTATTTCTAAACCTTGATACTTTTCTACGATAATTTCCGGCATGATTTCAAAAATATATACTGCTGTACATTCCTGACCCTTGTCCCATTTCCAGTCTTTGATCTGGCCTGGTGCTACAGGATTCTGATCAATTTCATCCAAACCTGCATTGTAATAAACATCCATCATTTTATTCATGAATTCTTCTTTAGCAGTTTCAGCATATATTTGTTCTACATAATGCATAGGAGCCTTTCCTGGTCTGAATCCCGGTATATTGGCCTTTTGCTTGATCTGACTCAGAATTTTATAATAATCTTTGTTCGCTTGTTCCGCATCGACTATTATAGTCATCTCTCTTTCGCAAACACTAATCTCTTTTACTTCAACTTTCACATTTACTCCCTTATATTTCTTATTTTATTAACAAACAAATCGACCCGGGATTCCCCGAGTCGATAGAAATTGGTACGAAAGAGGGGACTTGAACCCCTACAGGAGTGAACCTACTGGATCCTAAGTCCAGCGCGTCTGCCAATTCCGCCACTTTCGCCTTTACTTAAAATATTAACTATAACTATTCCTAAAGCAACTTGTTATTTCATTCCTTTTAGAGTATTATTATATTTAGTCTCTTTTGCTTTATCCTTCAGCTGCTGGGCAGCCATTACTATTAATTGTACTGCTTCTTTACTGCTATTATCCTTCTCATACCATCTTTCCGCATATAGCATTGTTTCCTTATAGTTCTTCATCTTAAACAGATTATAACTAATGATAGTCAGATTATCAACGGTATCTTCAGCTTCAACTAACTGTTTCAAATAGACTACAGCTTCGGCATTTTTTCCCAGATTAGTTGCTAAATTAGCTGCATTTGAAAGGAGATCTGTATTCTTTCCATCCAATAAAATGGCTTGTTTAAATGCTTCTAAAGCTTCATTATTCTTTTCCATTTTTAAATACGTATAGCCCATGAAACTAATAGGCATTGGATCCAGAGCATTCATCTTATTCAATTCCTGATAATACTGAAGAGCTAAGGGATAATCAGGCTTTTCATAATAATAATTGGCTAATTTAGTAGTGATTTGATAATCTGTAGGATTCTTTTTATGAATTTCTTTAAACATCTCAATTGCTTTGTCTTCTTCATTATTTTCTTGGTATAGAATAGCAATCATAGTTATTGTTTTTAAACTGTCCGGTGCTAATTTATCCAAAGCTGTGAAAACTTCTATGGCTTCCTTTACAGCACCGTCTTTTGAAAGATTCTGTCCATAAATAAATATCTTGGCCCAGCAACTCTTCACTTTCTTTTGTGAATCTTCGAGTATAGTCTGCATGTCCATATCTTTTCTTTCTTCATCAGGTAAAGCCATAATCAAAGCTACCGTCTTCTTATAGATATCAAAACATTTACTATAAAGCTCTACAGTCTTAGATTGATTTTTTTCGATAAGATGCATGTTAATATCAGCTGATCTCTTGAGTGATTCGATATGATTAGGAAACTCTTCCAGAACTTTATCATAAAAGCCTAAAGCCTTTTCAAAATTTGACTGATCATAATAAATGTTGCCAGATCGTAAATTCCTTTTGGCTTCTCCTGAAAGCTTTTCCTTAGCACTAAGATTTATGCTGAAAAACAAACAGATTAATGAGAGTATCGCGATAATTCTTCCAGTTCTCATTTTCTCCTCCATACTATTCATATTGAATGTAGATTTTTTTGACTTCCTTTTTAAGTCAAGCAAATCTTTAATTTACAATCTTACATCTATAACTTTCCTGAACTGAAATATGTTGCATTTTCTTTTATAATACAGTTCTGTCTATGAACTGCTAATATAATTCTCTTTGATCAAAAAATGCTAAACTGTAACTTATCAATTTATGTTATTCTTGATTGATTCATAATTTGAAATAACTTTCTTGACAAACGATTATTAAATTTATAATCTGAGTTAAGATCAGAAATGGAGAAAAAATGAAGTTTGATAAGAAGAAAATCAAAAAGATATTGATAGTGCAACCCGGGCCATTTGGTGATGTCCTGCTCAACAGTTCCTATTTGCCGGAATTAAAAAGAAGCTTTCCCGACGCAACGATCGACTTTTTACTCAAGAAACCTTTTGATCAGGTTTTAGCCAATAATCCCTATCTGAACAGAATTCTGGTATTTTCCAGCCCCAAAGGATCGAAATATCTGGTGGAAAGACTCAGAATTTTCAAAGAGATCTTTTTAAATAAATACGATCTGCTGATCGATCAGCAAAATGATACTTTTTCCGGACAGGTAGCTTTATTCAGTAATGCCAGATACCGTCTCTGCTTCAAGGGTAACCGCTGGTCTTTTGCCTTCAATATGTTTGCTCCCCGTGGAGCAGACCGTTATAGCGGATCATGTAAATTTGATTTACTAAAACCTTTGGGGATATCTGAAATCCCATATAAACTCTATTTTCATATTTTACCGGAATCGATGCAATATATTTCTGAATGGTTTAAAGACAATAATCTGCCGGAAAACAAATTAATCTGCTTTTCTCCCGGCAGTCCGCAAGTATGGAAGAAATGGATCCTCGATAACTATGTTAAATTAGCGGACCTGATTCAGAAGCAAACTTCTTACAGAGTTGTCTTGCTTTGGGGACCCAAAGAATTAGCTGATGTAAACTATATCAAAGACAGAATGGAAACGAATCCCATCATTGCTCCACCGACAAATTTCAATCAGGCAGCAGCCTTTCTAAAAAAAGTCAGAATGCTAATTTGTAACGATGGCGGTATCAATCATTTGGCAGCTGCGACTGAAACAACCACCTTAGCTATTTTTGGCTGCACAAATACAGTATATTGGTCACCTGCTCAACTTTTTAAACATCATCATCACTTGAAAAATGAAAGTTTTGATTCTTTGAAAGACTTTAATTTCGGGATAACACCTGAAGATGTTTTCCATAAAATGCTGGAAATATTGGAAGATGAATCCAAGCAGGCATAAGCTCTCTGTGACACTGATCACGAAGAATGAGGAAGCCAATATCGGCAGATGCCTGGAATCTGTGAAATGGGCAGATGAGATTGTTATTCTTGATTCCTGTTCGCAAGATAAGACAAAAGAAATTTGTTTACAATATAACAATCTAAGATTTCAGGAAACTGAGTGGCTTGGCTTTGGCTTAACGAAACAAAAAGCTGTAGATTTAGCATCAAACGACTGGATTCTTAGTATTGATGCTGATGAGGAGTTATCAACTGCCTTACAAAAGAGAATTATAAAAATACTGGAAAACCCGCAATATCAGGGTTATCACATCAAACGATCTTCTTTTTATCTGGGACAAATGATCAAGCATTGCGGTTGGCAGTCTGATTACCCTTTGAGGTTATTTAACAAACAATTCGGGGGATTTAATTCCAAAATTGTACATGAATCAGTTAAGGTTATAGGGAATACTGGAACATTAAATGAAGTAATTTTGCACTATACGTTCCCCACAATATCCTCCCATTTAGAGAAAATGGTATCATATTCCAGATTGGGGGCTAAAGCTAAGTTTGAAAAAGGTAAGAGTACCTCAATTCCAGAAGCATTAATCGTATCATGGACGAAATTTATAAAAATGTATATGTTAAAAAAAGGTTTTCTTGATGGTAAAAACGGGTTTATCTTATCATTAATATCCTCTTATGGGGTATTATTAAAGTATCTCTTTTTGTGGGAGATGCATAGGAGGCAAAGATGAAGGAAATTATCAGAGTACTGCATATTGATACCGAAATGGGTTGGAGAGGCGGTCAACAGCAAGTGATGTACTTATTTACAGGGATGCTTCGCTTAGGTTATGCTACCAGTATAGTTTGTCCTCCCAACTCTGCTTTGATGAAGGTCAGTATGAATCAGAAACTACCTTGTGTAACTTTTCCTATGCAGGGTGATTTTGATATATTAGCCGGGTACAGAATAGCCAAATTAGCTAAAAAAATGGATTATAATGTTTTACACCTACATTCAGCACATGCTCATTCAATTGGTATTTGGGCTAAATATTTTCATAGTTCCTTGTTTTTGGTATCTACCCGCAGAGTAGATTTCCACATTCACGGATTTTTCAGTAAACTTAAATATAACAGTACCAAGATAAATAAAATAGTTTGCATTTCGGATGCAATAAAAAAAATACTTTTAAGCGACGGAGTCGGGAATTTCAAATTACAGACCATTCACAGTGGGGTCGATTTAAACCGCTATGTAAATCATGTACTACCCCCGAATTTTAAAACTGATCTGGGTATTCCGGAAGAAAATATTGTCATTGGAACTATTGCTGCGTTTGTAGGGCATAAAGATTACGGAACTCTGATCAAAGCAGCAAAAATTCTGTTAGAGAAACATCAAAACATTACTTTTGTGGCAGTAGGTGATGGAGACGAGTTGCCCCGTATGAAATCAATTGCTCAGGAGAACAGGTTTGGTAACAGGTTTATATTTACAGGTTTCAGGAAAGATGTTGCTAATTTTTTAAAAATGTTTGATATATTCGTTTTACCTTCTAAATGGGAGGGTCTGGGTACATCAATTCTCGATGCTCAATCTGTAGGGTTACCTGTAATAGCCTGTAACACTGGAGGAATTCCGGAAATTATTACTAATAACATCAATGGCATATTAGTTCCTCCTCAAACTCATGTCCAACTTTATGAAGCAATTGAAAATTTGATTCTGGATCCAAGCCTGCGAGCTAAACTTGGTAAAGCCGGTCAACAAACAGTCAAAAAATTCAGTGTTGATGAAATGGTTAAGAAAAACATAGAATTATACTATTCTATAGCAACCAGTTTCCATTAACAGTAGTAATATTTTTAACTTAAATTATGCAAAGAATTCTGATCGTACAAACTGCTTTCATTGGAGATGTGATTTTAATTACACCTCTGATCAAAGCAGTTAAAGAGATTTTTCCTGATTCCAGCATCGATGCTCTGGTCATACCTCAAACTAAATCGGTGCTTGAAAACAATCCTGACATCAGAAAAATCATTACATTTGATAAAAGAGAAAACAAACTGATAGCTTTCTCCAGAACTCTTAAAATAATCCGCCAAAATCATTATTCCTTATGTATAATCCCTCACAGTTCTTTTACAACGGCACTTTTAACCTATTTCGCAGGCATTAAAAAAAGGATCGGCTTCGACAGATGGCTGGCAAAGTATTTTCTGACAGACAGGCTGCCATTTTCCAAGAATATCCTCAGAATTCAAAAGAATTTGTCTTTGCTCAAACCTCTGAGTGAAAAGGATTTTTCTCTACAAACCCATCTTTATCCAAACTCAGCTGATATACTTAAGGTAGAAACAGAATTAGACAGTTTATCGAGATTCATCGCCATTGCCCCGGGTTCTGTCTGGGCATCAAAAAGATGGCCTAAAGAATATTTTATTGTGTTAACTCAAAGTTTGGTTAAACAAGGACATTCCTTAGTATTTACCGGCAGTACACAAGAAAGAGAACTGTGTGAGGAAATCATTCAATCAGCAGGGATAAAGGCTATAAATTTTGCAGGTGACATGACTTTACTGCAAACTGCAGCTATATTCCAAAAAGCAGAACTCGTTCTTTCCAATGACAGCGGGGCCCTGCATATAGCCAATGCCATGCAGACACCCGTCTTTGCTTTTTTTGGTCCAACAGTACAATCTTTGGGTTATTATCCTTTCCAACCCAAAGATCTTGTTCTGGAAACAGATATTCCCTGTCGTCCCTGTGGCAGTCATGGTGGTAATGTTTGCCCGTTGAAGCATTTCAAATGTATGCGGAATATTACTCCCGACATAGTACTGGAAAAAATAAAAACTTTTCTCAAGAAGACCGAATCCTTTTGAAAACCCGCTTTTATAGGATTTGTCATTACCTGATGCTTAATCAATACCGGGCAATAAAAGACTTTGTTCACCAATAAGCCTGGCATTTATGACGGTTATAAATAAATAAAATATACACCCTCGCGAGCTTTAGCCCAATATTACCCAAAAATAATCAAAGAAAAGTTTTTAGTCCTGATTCATTATTTTTTAAAGTTCCTACAAACCCTTACGATAAATATACAGGAGGATTATATGTCAGTAGGATCAATAAGCTCAAACTCACTCAACACATACTATAGTTTTCTACAGAAGAACTCATACAAAATGAATGATAATAATGGAAATAAAGAATCGGGAACCGAGACGAATGGTACTGAAAATGTATCTTCAGCAGGCAAAGCTGAAATCACTGCCGAACAGATTAAAGAAATCACCAAACTACAGAGTCGGGATACAGAAGTTCGCACGCATGAACAGGCCCATATGTCTTCAGGAGGACAATACACTAAAGGTGGTGCTTCCTATACCTATGACAAGGGTCCTGATGGTAAGATGTATGCAACAGGTGGAGAAGTTAGTATAGATATTTCTGCAGAAGAAGATCCTGAAAAGACGATCCAGAAAATGCAGGTAGTAAAAAAAGCAGCTTTAGCTCCCACAAATCCCTCAACTCAGGACAGGCAGGTAGCTTCTAAAGCAGCACAGCAAGAGACCAAAGCACAGAAGGAACTGACTGAAGAAGCTGTTGGTAATGATTTAACAGCAAGGTCTGCCGAATCATCGTCAAATAATGACAAGAAATCAGGTCTTCAGGGTAAAGCAAATTCTGAAGATAGTAAAAAGGAAAAATCTTCGATTAAAGTATCGAATATGGATTCTGCCGGAGTAGGAGTTTTAAAGGAAACAATGCAGATCTTTTCAGATTTTAATAAAGAGAGAATTAATTCTTAAATTTGTGATCAAACATATAATGGACTTCATGGACTAAAAGCTCGAGACTTTTCTAAATCCTGCTGTCCATTATGTCCATAAAGTCCCTTTAGTCCATTTACTCTTCACCATTTAAGAAAAGGGTATGATTAAAAAAATCATACCCTTTTCTATTTTTTCTGGACGCTAGTCCTATTTTATCAATAACGCTTTTGTGATTTTGTTATAGTTCCCAGCCTGCATTCTGAAGAAATAGACACCTGAACCACAGTTTTTATTCTGATAATCACGTCCATTCCAAGCCACTTTGTGGCATCCTTTCAACCTGTTCCCCTTAATCAGCGTATTAACTTTTTGACCTTTGGCATTAAAGACCTCAATGCTTACATAAGCATCAGAAGCAAGATCATAAGAAATTGTTGTTGCAGGATTAAATGGATTGGGATAAGCAGTTTTCAATTTGGTAACTAAGGGTATGACAGGCACTTCTGTAGTTGTTGAGCAGGTTTTAATGCTAACCGAGCCATAGAAATTTTCTGTTCCATTCATACCAAGCGACATCAGCCAGTAGAAATATTCTGTATTTTCTGTCGTTGTTTCATCTGTGAATTGGTATTGTTGTTCTGTAGAAGAATTTTGTGCCTGCAGCAGTGTAAAATTCATTCTGGTACTTGTATTCAAGTTATTCTCCTGATTTCTATAGACATAGTATCCCAGCATGTTTGATTCTGAAGCCGTGACCCAGGATAGCTGTACATTGTTGCTTTCAGTATTTATGGCTGTAAAAGCAGAAAGTTCAACAGGAAGTGTTTGCTCTTCAGAATTACTTCCGATGATAAATTCACTGAAAGTGGTACCGACATTAACAGACAGCATACCCTCACGCATAGTGTTAAAAATTGTTTCTCGGGGTTCAAAGGCACTTGTTGATCCTGAACGTTTAAAGACAACGAGGCCACCATTGGCAAGGGTTTGTATCCCTTGTGGTAATGCTGCAACATTGATGCCCGATAAAGTAGATATATCAATATGCATCCAGCATCCGGAGAATAGTACACCTGTATCATTGATATTCCAATAATAACTGCTGACATTTGTAGGAACAGTACTACCAAAAACAGGGTTAATAGGTATATTATGAAAGTAGTTAACAGTTGCTTCACCAGCAGCTGTAACTGCCCCGAAATTCAAGGTAGCCAATGTACCGGTAAATACATAATCTATAGCAGGCACAGAAATGCTGACAGTATGAGTGCCATCAGGTAAAGAACTGTCGGGGATGTATGATCTCAAATAAGGATAACCATTATTAATAGTGGAGGAGATATGCCAGATTGTATCAAAATCCCATCCTGTATAGTTTGACTGGATTTGCATTGCTGCAGTAGTTAGACCAGTACCCTGAGCACTGCTTGTTTTACCGGAACTTTGATTATCCCAATAATTATTACTGCCGGATTGTCCGGATACAAGACCAACCAAACCACCGATATAGCTTCCTGAACCAGTAACACCTCCACTGCTGAAGCACTTGTTAACAGCAGAACCTGTGTTATTCCCGACCAGTCCTCCGACACCATTTGTGCCTGCAATATTGCCTCTGCTAAAACAATTTAGCATACTGCTCGAGCTCTCTAAATAACCAATCAAACCGCCAGAACTCCAACCAGTAGCAGTAATATTACAAGTACTGGAAGAATTGCTTGAAGCAGAACCTTTGCTGTAACCGATCAAGCCTCCGACACCTTCGTTCCCAACAATTGTTCCTGTAGAATGACAATTAGTGATAGTTGAACTCTGGCTTTTTCCAATCAAAGCACCGATGTAATTATAACCGGTTAGATTAGTATTAGTTAATACAAGATTCTTGATAGTAGCTCCATTCGTGTAACCGAACAAACCTTGGAAATATGTGTATTGTCGATTAATTGATATACCGTCGATAGAATGGTTTTGCCCGTCATAGGTACCGGTAAATGCATTTATATCTAATCCAATAGGTGAAAAACCTGCTCCACTGTTCCAGGTGTTGGTAGAAGCAGCATTGATACTCATTGTCTGAAGGAAGGATTTATTCCAGATATTGCTATGCTCACTCAGGTAACGCAGATCCAGAAGATTCTTGATTAGATAAGGATCTGATACTGTACCGGAACCGATTAAGTAAATCGTAGTAAAGGTTTGTTCATTACCATATACTGTTCCGCCAGAATTTGTGGCATAAGCTCTTAAATGATAAGTCGTAGAGGGATCAAGACCTGTAATTTGTGTAGTATAACTTCCTGTTCCACTTGCATTGTAAAGTATTGATTTAGCATCAGAGATAGTTGGATCAGCTGATTTGCTCCAGCAAAAACCATATTCCGAAGGGTTTGGACATCCCAAAGCTGTTATAGTACCATTTCCTGTAGCTGTTGAACCGGTAACATTGGTAACCGTTTGTGTTGTGACTGAAGCTAAAATTGGCAGAGTCGTAAACTCCGTCTGATTACCATAAACAGTTTCCAGAGTGTTAGTTGCATAGGCTCTTATATAGTACTTAGTAAAAGCGGACAAACCTGTAAGATCAGATGTAAATGTACCTGTGGCAGACAAAGGCCCAAGCTCTGTCTTAAAATTATCTATTGTAGGTTCTTCAGATAAACTCCAGCAATGTCCATGTTGAGTTGGATTTGGAGCACCTAAGCCTATAAGATTAGCATTTCCTCTGGCTGAATTGATTGTGATATTAGTTACTTCCAGAGTTGTGATTGAAGATTGTGCAGCTGCAGTGGTGAATTGAAGTTGATCCCCGTAAACAGTTCCACAAATGGTCGAGACATAGGCTCTTACATAATACTGTGTATATGCTGAAAGGTTAGTGACATCTGAAGTGAATTCACCTGTAGTACTTGGAATGCCTTTTTCAGTTTTTGTGTCAGCTATTGTTGGATTTCCTGAAGTATTCCAGCAGAAACCATGCTGTACCGGAGCAGGATTTCCCAGAGTTGAGATAGAACCAACAAATGTGAAGGTTGTTCCTTCGACAATGTATTCAGTTGTA
>CAYQPF010000072.1:0-15382 GCA_964419225.1 uncultured Candidatus Cloacimonadota bacterium
ACTGTACTTTCCCTCATGCCATCGAGTTCCTGAACAAGAAATACTCCGATATCTTACCGATATTGACCTCATATCCTGAGTTGGAAAACTACCTTTCACCCTTCATGGATGCCTGGGAAGGAGGAGCACAGGATCAACTGCAGGGGCAAATTGCGTCTGCAAAGATTCCCTTGTCCCGTATGATCTCCCCACATCTCTATTGGGTAATGAGTGGAGACGATTTTACCCTCGACATCAACAATCCGGATGAACCAAAAATTCTTTGTGTGGGTAATAACCCTGACCGGCAGAATATCTATTCGGCTGCACTGGGTTTGTACAACTCCCGTATTGTAAAACTGATTAATAAAAAAGGACAGTTGAAATGCTCTGTCATAATCGATGAGCTGCCAACGATCTATTTCCGGGGACTGGATAACCTTATTGCAACAGCACGAAGCAACAAGGTTGCAGTTTGTCTCGGCTTCCAGGACTTTTCTCAATTGAACCGCGACTACGGAGACAAAGAAGCCAAGGTAGTGATGAACACTGTCGGTAATATCTTCAGTGGCCAGGTAGTTGGAGAAACAGCGAAAATGCTCTCGGATCGTTTTGGAAAAGTACTTCAAAAACGTCAATCCCTGACCATCAACAGAAATGACAAATCAAGATCCATTTCCACTCAAATGGATAGTCTTATTCCAGCCTCCAAGATATCCAACCTTTCGCAGGGAATGTTTGTAGGAGCTGTATCCGACAACTTCGACGAAAAAATTGAGCAAAAGATATTTCATGCAGAGATTGTGGTAGATTCGGACAAGGTTAAAAATGAGACAAAAGACCATGTTCCAATTGCAAAAATCGCTAACTTTGAGAATAACAAGGGAGAAGATACCATGAAAACCGAAATAAATGAAAATTACTCCCGTATTAAGAAGGAAGTTTATCAAATCATAGCAAGTGAACTCGAGCGGATTGGCAATGATCCGGAATTAAAACATTTGATAAAAAAATAAAATTAAGACAATTGAACCAGATATTCTTGATAATGGGTTTGTGCTAAATTCAAATTATTTGACAATAAGCTTGAATTTATTCTCGTACGATGTTTACTTTGAATCCGACTATCGAAAATGACAGAAATCCTTTTTCTGATATATTTTTCTATCGGATTGATCATGATTTTTCAGTACGCGCACTTTTTGATTTGTAGAATTTGAGTAAAAAGTCGTATACAACCGCCTCGTGCATGCGTTGCTTGCTGCGAAACCAGCGATTGATCATCATGTGGGTATAGCTTGACAATAGACGGTTAAGGGTCTCTTCGTTTTCAGTTAGCTGTCCAATTTGGCTTCCGATTGGTTGCTGCATCTTTGACCTTTCTGCCAAAATAGCATGAAATGCTTGATGCTTTTGATCACTTGCTTCTAACAGTTTTTCTACTTTTTCCCTATGTACACGATATTT
Source organism: uncultured Candidatus Cloacimonadota bacterium (assembly GCA_964419225.1). GTDB lineage: Bacteria > Cloacimonadota > Cloacimonadia > Cloacimonadales > CAYQPF01 > CAYQPF01. The sequence continues at coordinate 1,447 of CAYQPF010000072.1, forward strand.
GTCTGAAAGCTGTGACCTGCTGTTTTCCATCCCAAATTCACGTACAAAGGTCTCTTTAACCATAGAAATAAACATTATTTTCTGTTGCAGATTATAAGAAAAGTCATTTAGCAGTGCATCCACAGACACCAATACGGACATCCACCTGAACTCCTCGGCATCATCGCCTCGTATCGACTTGAGAATTTCTGCAAAATAATGGCTGTCATAAAAGAAGAGTGATTCTGAATGTTCCATAGTGTCCTCTCCATATCGTTCAATCTCTCGTTGATAGGTGTCAATCTGTACTTTCCATACGAGGTTGTTTTGGATATATGGTTGTAGCGACCTATTAAGCATCTTAATGGGCTCCTCCATTTTACCTGAGTTGGTGAGGAGAAAGCGTACCCTCAAGTGGAGCTCGGGATCATTGTAGCGGATAAAAAACCACTTGCTGATCACTCCTTTGTTGAGCAGTTGATTTGCCACCGGTGCAATGACATCAGTAAGTAACAGATCGGCAATTTTGAATCCGCTGTAGACTTTAAAGTATAGCCACTTGTCCCCTACGATAAATGTCCTTTGTACTCCTGTCATACAGACTCTGTTTTATGGAATGTAAATATGAATTCGTTGGTAAAAGCTCCAGCTTCCGTTTTGAGAATAGCATTTTCTGTATCAAACAGAAATTCCTGCAAGGTAAATTGTTGACGTTTTTTCACTACGGAGTACAACATGCTCACACTAGTAAGGCTTTGGGTGTCTACAAACAGCTCATTGTCTCCGTCTGGCAAGACCACAAAGCGGGGAATGCCGGTTTTAGTTCTCCATTGCTCAAGTAATTGTAGATCTTTATTCTCCACGATGGGCTTGATCTCGTCCAGTTTGACATGCCATCTGGCTAATACGAGGATTACATTTTTATAGGATATACGAGGCAAATAGGGATATTCATTAAAGAGCGGGCTTAGAACGATACCGAGTCCTCGCTGTTGTTGCTGTTGTAGGTTGCAGAGGAACTGATAGATTGGCGTAGTGCCGGAGTAAAAAAAATTGTGGGAAGTTGTGAGTCTGGGAATGATCTCTTTGTTTAATCTTTTGGAACGCAGTACAAACTTTCTTTGTCGTACAGATACCATCAAATCAGAAATTTCCAATTGAAATTCCTTGTCTACGGCTGATTTGGCAAGGTAGGGAATTTCGTATTGATGAAGTACAGGGCGAGCAAGGATATTTCCGGTGCGTGATTCGGAGATATGGACAATCTCAGCGTAGAGTTTATCGGGGGGCAAAGCTAGTTCTTCTTCTCTGATAATGTTTTTTACGGCGTTGTGGATTTGCTCATCTACATGGCAAAATCGTCCCAGCAGGTTTGCGGCACTTGATCCACCCATAGGATGGAGATAGATTTTTGATTGGCCGTTTGGATCGTAAGAAAAGATCTCACAAATGGCGGTTATGGTGTGGGGCAGGTCGTCCCACTTTGCCTGTACGTTCTTCACATCTTCATCTGTGAGGAAGACTTCCTGCTGTTTAGTTAGCAGGGCTTCCATAATTTTGCGGTACAACAACGATTGCACTCCACTCCATGTAATGGGGGTATTTTCATACTGCATTCTGCCAAATGAAATTCCCTCCAAGAGAGGGCTGATATCTCCGTTTGTTCCCGACTGGCGCATGTCGAGCCCCATTTCAGAATCCAATAATTGTGCTAATGGAATTTCGCGATCTTCGTATCGGTCGTAAAAAGAAGAGGCAAATTTGTCCAAAAAAGTCTCTTGTCTGTTGGGCGGTGAGAGCTTGTTAAGGAACGTCATGGTGTGTAATATTTCGTTGGTGATTTTTTTGCTAACCTCAGCTTTTTCGCAATGTTTGATCATATCAGACTGGAAGAGATATTTTTCATTAAATGTGGTACCTAAAGCCTTAATCTGTTCTTTAATTTTGTCATATAGTAAAAGGGTAGTTCCAATCGGTTGGGTGTCTATATCCAATAATAGGCAGGATAACGATTGTAAGGAGTTACCAAGTTCTTGTTGATCCTCAATTTTTTTTAGCACAAAAATAAGCTGGTCTAATAATTCTAACCCGGTGATGCTTGGTTCTAATTCACTAGTTAGCACCTGATTGTCGATTAATTCATCTAAGAACGCCCAGGCTTCTTCCATAGTAATTTCTTCATCTACAAGTAATTTTGCCATTTGGTCCAATGTGGCTCCATCTTTAGCACACGCAAGTAAGCATTGTAAATATTCTGAGTTTTCGATTGCAATAATATTATGCCGACGAATGCCATCGTTGTAGCGAAATTCTATATAGCGGAGTTTGTCTCCAACAAGATAGATGCTATTATTTGGGTAATACCTTAATCTTTGTCTCAGTTCACTTTTTTTAGAAATATCCTGTATTAAGGAGCAGAGGTAGTTCATGTCTAAACGGGTATGGCGGGAATAGAGATTTGAATCCGGCATAGCAATGTTTGTTTTTTCGGCCATTTCTCCTACAGAACAACCTGCAAACAATCCAAAGGGTGTGCATCTTGATGCCATACGGGACAAGTATTTCAAAAACGAAAAAAAGAATTTTTCTTTGTCTTTTGGTTTTAGACTATCTTCTAAATATTTATAAGTTTCACTATACAATACTGGAGTAGCAAGAAATACAGATTCTTGAATATCGAATCGGCTAACAATTTTCTTTAGAAATTCTGAAGATTTGTCTAATTCATTTAACCATTCCGTAAATAGTGTCAAAGGAAAAAAAGGACTGCGAAAAACGAATGATGAAAAGGGTTGAAAAGGGTTTTGGTTTTTCATACTCATTAAAGACTAAGTTAACTGATTAATAAACATTCATCCCAAGCAGGATCTTCCTGCATTACAAAGGATAACAAACTTAGGCCAATACCTGCTATGCCCTCCAACAAGTTTTCATCAGTTTGCCACCCTCCGTATTTTTCTGTTCTCCAAGTCTTATAACCGGCCAAACCATCATCGAAAACGGCCATTTTTAGAGTCTCAATTACCCAATAATCTGCAGCTTCTTTAAACTCAATTTGATTTGTATAACGAAATAATCTATTAAATATTTGGGCAATACCAGCTGTTCCGTGACAAATACCGGCATCTTGCACAAAATTATCTTTTAGACCTCTCCTGGCCGCAGCATGAAGCAATATTGTCATTCCCCTTTCTATCCAATCTTGATTTTTTAGGATTAAACCCGATTGCCAGATGGCTATTGCAACACCCAAATCACCATAGCACCAAGCTAAACGGGTTTTATAAAGTATCGGTTGGCTTTCGATAGAAGTATTTGGGAAGAATGTGCCATATTTTTCGACGGAGATCTTCTGATTAAGAATATAGCTAACTGTTTTTATTAGTAAAGTTTTGACTATTTTTTCTTTTGGCATTATTTGTAAAACCTTGCAAAGGACAAGCGCAATACTGGAACTACCATGTGATAGAGAAATATTAAACCCCTTAATTCCTGTTTCATGGTCGATGATTGTCATCCATTTTACCCCATCTCCTTCCTCTATAGCAATATTAACCAATAATTGAATAAGATGTCGAAGGTAGTCCTGACGATTACGTTTTGCAAAGTAGAAGATTATACCCGTTGCTCCGTGCAGAAAATCATAATTACCTTTTTTAAGCTCAATTTGAGCTACTTGATAAAGATAGTCGTCAGCATTTGAAAGCATTTCATTTGAATCAGCTTGAATAAATCCATTATTGGAAAGATGGTCTAATAACCAACAAGTTCCAGCAATACCTGAACAGAATGAAAATGGCTGAGGTGATTTTTCAATTTGAATAAAAAGATCATTTATAACCTCTATGGATCGTTTATGAATAATGGAAGAATTCTTATATTTTGAGTGATAGAATAAAAAAAGAGACTGGCCTGCTTTACCAGAAAGTAAGCCAATCCCTTGATTTCGTTCTTGCATAAGAAAATCTGCGATTTCTTCAACTTTTCTTTGGCATGAAATATAATAATTAGTCATCTGATTTGTAATAATATAAAAAATTTAGCAAAAAAGTGATATCCTCTAAAAGTTTACTCACATTTAAGTTTGTAACCAGAATAGAAAATCATTTCGAATAAAATTTATCACTTCCAAGAAAATAATAATCAATAATGCATTAACTTATATATCTGCCAATTTATACAAGAAGAAGCTGTCATTTTATAGCCTAACATAAAAATGCAGTCTCAGGAGGACAGGTTGAAGAGAGACAAAGTTGTGGAACCTGAGTATAACATTTGGCTGAAGGACAACCAGCACATATGGTACCCACAATTTGAGAGATGTCTCCACATAATACTGGATCTACAGAGTCTCCTCCGTAAATTCTGTTTTCTTCATTTTTCCCAAGGGCAGCTATTAGCTCCTTGTTTAGTTTTAACTGTTTTTTCATAACGGTTTAATATTAAATACTTCAAAATTAATAAGAGGTTGAAGTGTCCTCTTTCTTTATGGCCAATAAAGCATATTCTAATAATTCATCTTTTCCATTGATAACTCCTTGTATACTTGGAGTAATTACTTTATCAATGGATATACCTACACGCTGAGTTCCCTGTCCATTCGGATAATACACACCAAGCGAAGAAAACATTAATGTTGCTTTTGACGGAAGATAGATATATGTAACGTTTCCATCTGCACCGGCAGTTTGAGATCCGATAACGGAAACATTTGAGTTGGACTGTAAAAGCATGGTGAGAAACTCCCCGTTTGATTGAGTTGTTTCATCTACCAACACAATAATTTTTCCAGAAAATTTTGTGCCAGGGTATACTTGGGTTCGTTGTCTTTTCTGTTCAAAAAGACCAGGCATCTTTTTTACAGGACAGGTTAATATTGCGAATTCAGTATTATTAGGGACTAACAAATCCATCGCGATTTGATAAAATTCGTTGTAGGAAGTATGTCTCAAATCTACGATCAAAGCACTGGCTTTGCTTATTCCCTCTCTTACATCATACGCATTTGACTTATTTACATTCTTGGATATTATATATCCTATGGAGTCTTCCAGAAAACCAAATACAATTGGTTTTATAGATTCAGTCCATGAAAAATAACCACCTAAAAATAAAGTTGATACCTTAGTCCTACTCGTGTCTTGTTCTCTTTTAAAGGCTATATCGATTGTATCTTCTCTTGTAAAACCCAGAATCCAGGCGGCATCTTTCAAAAAAACAGCTTGATTCGATTTGGATGAATGTTGACGTATAAACTGCATACGTTTATTTATTTTTTCTTTACCAATTTGAACAACCTCGTCTCCGGCACGTAGCTCGCTTGTCGTCAGATCATTTTGCTTTATATCTGTAATAATAAGGCGCTCATCTATGAAACGCGTCTGAATTGCAGGTACTTTATTGCCAAAACACATCCAAAAAAAGTTTTGTGAATAAGAATGGGTATCGTCAATCTCTGCTTGCAGTTGGTAGCAAGCTGATAAATATAAACCATAGTTGCTTGCGTTTATAAATACGGGAATGTACTTTCTCAATGTTTGCTTCCAGCTATTGTCCATTAAGTATTTGTAGGGAAAGTAATATTCAATAATATTCCAATATCTAAACAATGACAACAATCTTTGGCCGCAGTCAAGCTGCATATGATTCGAATATAAACTATCCTTATCAAATACAGGAACGCCGTTTGGATAAAAAGACAAAAATTGATTTTTAACTTCTCTTTGAGCATACCTAAGATTTAATAGTTTATCGCTGATTTTTTTACTAAAAAAAACTGTATCGGTGATCCAGGAAATGGAAAGGTTCCTGATGCTTATAGAGTCGATGTTTTCAACCTCAGTTTTATTTTGCACCACATTGTAAGAGCCAAACCCGTCAATCCATCTAATAAGGATAGAGTCTCTTTCTGCCCTATTATTCATTCTTAGAATTGAATGTATCAAGTCAAATAGCTCGTAATCCAAATTGTAAATATTGTCAACAAATGCAGGGTGGTGGTATTTTACAAATCCCCAAACTTTACAAACCACCTCTAAATCATTATAGACTTGTTCGTTCAGTATAATTGAAGTGATACCTGAACTTTTTGAATAATCCTGATATTCTTTAGAATAGAGTCTGTTAGATGCATAAAGAATACAACATAAGATGATTACATAGTATTTCCCTTTGTTAATAATGAATGATTTATACATATAATGAATTTTAGATTTGTAATTTTTTAACTTCTTTTAACACAGCTGTATTGTCAATTAAATGGTCATAACTTTTTTGATAACGATAATTGTCTTCTTTTTGATAGAAATGATACTTTTGATATCGAAGGTTTGGATCAAGATAACCCAAATGTAATACAAGAATTTTTGCATATTTTAAACGAGTAAAATACGGTATGGTAGCAAAGTGCAATTTTTTTTGACTTTTGATTTGCATATAACCTTTATATCGGAACATCCTACAGGTTTCCACGACGCCCATTCTGGAACCAGGAAATCCGCAGTTATAGGTTTTGAGATTGTTCCACAAGTGAATAAAATTGAAAGCATACGTATCATTATCATTTTGGTTCATCAGGTTAATTAAGTTACAATACCTTGGATCAAACCTTTCATCCACATCCATGAAAAGCACCCATTCTGCATTAAAAAATGAAGCCAAATCCAATAATATATTCCTGTTTTCAAGATCATTAAAGAAGACATGTTCTTTTTGTACCTTTAATAGAACCTTCTCCCCTTCTATTATTTCATAAGTGTTGTCGGTACTATCATCGTCTAAGAAAATCATACCATCGCAAAATTTCAACATATGATCTATGAATTCTGCAATCAATCGAGATTCATTACGCACCGGAACTAATAAGAGTAACTTGCGAGAGGTCATTAATAAATCCTCCGAGATATCAGTGTGCTTTATAAATTGCTTTAGGTATAGATCACATGAAGATACATCAAATCTATCGGTATGCCAATCATAGAAGACTTTGAATGTATCTATTTTTGATTTGGAAATATTTCTCAGTGTCAATAAGCTAATATTCAGTTGATTTTCTCCAAAATATAGTTTTCTTATACCATTTGCCTCTAGTCTTTGCCTCAAATCATTGTGTATCTCATTCCATCCTAACAATTCACGATAACCTCCAATTTCATTAAGAATGCGTCTAGTTATTAAAAAGCATTCTGAAAAACGAGTAATATTTGTTGACCATACAGCAAAATGGTTTGTATAATAGGTCAAAGTTTCTCTGATATCTTGTATTTTCTTAGTTTGTATATAATACCCCTGAGGGATAACAAGAATATAAGACATACATGCTCTGCGAATAGCTTCATTGATCATGACGGATAGTCTGCATGTTTTTGGCAGCTTATGATGAGGAAAGAGAATAATCCAGTTAAGACGAGAATACAGTTTGATGATTTTTTTAACTTCTATCTTGTTAACATCATCACATTGGAATACAACTACTATCTCAATTCCATTTTGCTGAAAAAAAGAAATATTTTGGGAAATAGTGTCGTTAAAAGAGCGTAGATTGAATACAGGCAGTATAACACTCACATCCAAAAAATGGAGTACGCTATCATAACGAAACATATCTAGTAATAGGCTATTCATACACAGAATCAAAAATCAATATTTTTTCCTGAATAAGCTCCTTAATAAAAGATATAAAATCTTCTTTATCATGCCTTTCATAATACATAGAATAAACTTCACCAACACAGAGGGGTTGAACAAATGAAGAAATAATATCAGCTTCTTCCCGTTCAACGAAACTGTGTATTTTTTTACTAAAAGTGTATGCTATTGCAAAACGTCCTTTTGAAGGATAGATAAGGAAGGCATCAGACTGCTTTAGGTGTATGTTTTCCAGATCTCCATTCAAAATGCGATAATAATGTATAGTCCTATCTAATATCTCCTTAAGTTGCTCAATGAGCTCTTTTTCCCTTTGAACTAGCTTATCTGCAATTTGTTTACATGTGATTTTTGTTTGCTCTTGGGAACAAAATTGGAGTAAAAAAATGATGTCACTTTGAATAAATTCGCGTGGAATATATTCATTTAACTCTCCGCCTATCCTTCCCAGAAAGGAATGCCTGTATTGATTATCAAAGCTCTCGATATCTAAAATGCCCCCGTAGCCTCTATCACCGACAACAATGCAGGGCTTTTGAGCAGCAATTGCCTTGTAAACATGTTGTCCGCTTGCAACAACAAATGAAGCCCGGAGGAACATATCATCTGAAGGCTTGGGAACGATCCGGATGTTTTGATTACAGTATGGAGATATTCTTTTTGATATTCCGGTTAGGACAAATTTTATAGGTGTCAGAGAATTTAAAACCGGTAATAACTTGAAAAGGGTATGTGATTTTGGAAGTATAGTATCAATAGCAACTAGTACATAAGGAGATGTGTTGGAGGTATTTTCATTTAAAGCATGCGTTGATGGGAAAAAATGTAACTGGTTGATACAAGATGGTGTTGAGATAAAGGGTAAGAACGTGGCTGTATGCATCATAACGAAGCTGTCTGCCACACTTAAATCTTGTGGAAAATCATGTATATTGTCTGTAGTAAATAGGTAGATAAGAGGACACTTTTTTTGAATCATCAACTCTCTAGCATAAGATAGCGCAGCCTTACTGATGACAATTACGACATCAACATGATCGTCATATGGGGTTATTATTGTTGATGAAAGAATCTTAACCATACATCCACATGAAAATAAACTGTCTGTAATCAACGAAATATAACTCGACTGTCTTTTGTCGTCTTGAGATGTAATAAAAATAATTTTCATGTTTTGCAAATTTCTTTGTAAATATTGATAATAATTCTGTCGACAACTAATAGTAAATTTGAAAATTGTTCTTTATGAGATTTATCATACATAAAGTTGAAATCTTAGTTTTTACAAACGACATTATACATGGTTACGACTTGGGGTGGACTTCCTATCCATAAAATATATTCAAGCCTACCACAATATTTGTGCATTCTGTTTGAACAAACGAAACATTTATTAAAAACTGGGCTATAAATAATAAAAGGATACTTATTCTATAAATTTCCATTAATCAAAGCATATGTTGCTCAAACTTAGATCATTTTAATGTAATTTGCAAATAATTTTTATTCTTTGTAATATGTGATGAAGAAATATGCTGGTAATGTTCGTGAAAAAATGCTGGATACATCTAATAAACAGCTAAATAGACGTACATATATTTACAAATCTCGACTTTTATAATTAACTTTATATAATTGAATATTAGCGCATTAATTCAAGATAAGCATACTTTAAAAATATAATTTTAACAATATTTTTTTCAGATAAATCAAGTTTCATTACGATTGTATGATGATCTCCATTTCTGCAGAATACCATGAATGTTTTCAAAGCTTAATTGGTGCGAAAAATAGCTAACGAACTATTTAATGTTGAGGTTCTAGTTTATTTTTATAATACTCGAAGTACCATTGTTGAATGCTTTTGTCCATATTAATGCTTTTAAACATATTGTTCAATTCATCTAGTAACTTAGTATCATCACAATTAATGGGTTTGGATAAGGCACTGTAATATAGCATTTGGATACTTTTAACTAGTATCCACAATCTGGTGCCATTCCTCAGTTCTTCTATAGAAGCAAATTGGTACAAGTATAGTGAAATATTTTTTAACGATTCTGCTCTATTATAGTTATTCAACCCACCTCTCATAATTGAGCCTTCTCTTTGCCTGTAGTAATAAAATGGCAGATCTATAACTCTACAAATCCTAGCTTTGCACATAACTTGCAGTGTCCATATTTCATCTTCATGTTTAACCTCTTTAAACCTAAAATTATTCTTTTCCAGAAAACTTCTTTTATAAATGTAGTTATATACCATTGGTACATATGAAGAAGTGCCCATTAGCTCGCAAAATAACAATTCACCCTCAAAAGTATAATCGAAAAAATGGACAGGAAGGATATAACGTTGAACTATCTTCGTTGTGGAATAGAAAAAAAGGGTGTTTCCCATAACTAAATCGGCCTTATTGTTATGTGCTTCCTGGTACAATATCTTTAAAGACCCCTGTAAAATCCAGTCATCACAATCAAGAAAGGCGATGTAATCACCGGTAGCAACTTCTAATCCCTTATTTCTGGTTTTGGAGACACCTTGGTTTTCCTGATTTATAAGAATAACCCTGCTATCCTTTCTGGAAATTTTTTTTACAATATCATATGAAGTATCTGTAGAGCCATCATCTATAACAATCAATTCAAAATCTATATCTTGAATTAAAACCGACTTGAGACACTCTTCTATATAACATTCTGTATTATAGAGTGGAACAATTACAGATATCTTAGCATTCGATTTACTCATATATTGGGGACAAAACAGTTATGTTTACCTTTTCGGTCAGTATATCAAAAATCATTAAGGTAGAGTGTTATATCTAAACTTTTAAATACTATCGTATAAGAGATAACACCATACATTTCTTCGTCTATAAAATTATTAAGTAAAAGATTTCTTGAATAGTAAACAATATGATGCTTTAAATTTCTTTTTAACTGGTCACTTTGTTGCAATAGTGCATCGTAAAAATATATGGGTCTGGGAATAATATAAGTCATTACTATTACTTCCGAAACAGTTAACTCATTTGGATCCTTATCAAAATAATGACGGGCAGCTTGCTTAACCCCAAAAACACCTGGAGCAAATTCAATCAGATTCAAATACAGCTCAATAATTTCATTTTTTGAGATTTTATACCAGTTTTCCAACATAAGTGATAAAATACACTCCTCAATTTTTCTAAGAATATTCCTATTATGTGTTAGAAAAAGATTTCTTACAACTTGCATGGTTATTGTGCTGGCCCCCCGCGAAATTTCTTTCTTGTCAATATTTTCCTTCACCGCTAATCCCACAAAGGCAGGGTTGACACCTTTGTGTTTTATAAAACCGGGATCCTCTGTTGAGATAAAAGTATATATTAATAATTGTGGAAAAAATGAAAGTGGTGAATATGCTTCCGAATTACCTTTTAAAAATTTTGAAACCAGCAAAGATTTTAATCCTTGATAAGTTGTATTTGTAGCAAAATATTTTTGACCGTTATCTAAAGTAAGCATAAAGTCATGAGCCTCTATATTGGCATGAAAAAAAGGGGTATTCTTATTTTTAAAATATTTAAGATATGCAATGAATGATAATTTACTGTCTGAATATGAGCGACGTAGAATATCTGAAGAAAACAAATCCCTTAAAGGGTCCATGAGATTATTCCAGCTTTGATTATCGATATTTATGTAAACCTCAATTTCTTCTTTGTGATTTTCTATCTGTATAAAACAAGATGCTTTTCCTATTGTTATCTCAGATAATAACATACCTTTTCGGTAATTGGTTCGCAAAGTCATATCATTGAATTTAACAGTAGTGGGGCAAAACTCTTCCAGATCAATGGTGAGATTTTTAAAATTAAATAAGACATACAATCTGCATTTGAACAGATTCCAAAAAGACATTTTTATAATTGATTTTTCTACACCAATAAGTTGATTTGCCTTTTTAACTCTGGATAACTTAATATTACAGATTTCAATTGAAAACAAACTTTTTAAGCATAACCTTCCAATCTGAAAATCAATTCCTAGAGGATTAGTTTTTTTGTTGATTGTTGCAGTAATATACTTATTCAGTCCCATAATTATCAATTATATAACTCTTGATTTTATTATATATCTAAAGGGATTGATAAGCCGTTTGAACAGACTCATTTCTTCTGTTATGATATCGGCGCTTCCACTCATTATTTCCCCAGAATTGAGCAGGATGCCATAATTGCTTGTTAATCCTTTTATTAGTTCTACGTCTACTCCAATCATGTTCACTCCGTTAACCTCCACAGGGACGCTTGATATGCTTCTAACCCGGCCTTCCAACATGCCGTATTCCATATACGGAAAATTATCGAGTTTGATATTAACCTTTTGCCCTTTTTTCACCTTTCCTGTTCCCTGAAGGGTTAAATACAGCTTTCCGGAGACACCTTCTCCTTCTTGGGGTATGATAGTCAGGACAACATCTCCAGCAAGTACATTTTGATTCTCCTGCCAAAATCGGCTGTATGAAACAATTCCTTTTATGGGACTAACTAATACAAATGTTTGCAACCAATCTGCTATTTGGGAGTTGAGGTTGTCAAAATTACCTGTAAGTGTTCTTTTATACTGCTGTAGTACCTCCTCCTTCTCTTGCTCAAGTTCGAATATTGATTGCTCTGAGTGTAATATCCCAAGCCTCATATTTGCTATTGATGTTCTCATATCCTCCAGTGATTGACGTGACGAAAGCCTTTTTATCCTGCTCTGCTCAAAATCTGCCTGTGATAATACCCCCTTAACAAATAGCATAGAATCTCTGTCAAAGCCGGATTTAGCCAAAGAATATTGCTCATTCACTCCTTTAAGTTGATTTTCTCCCAAATTCAGGATATATCTCTGTTCTTCCAGCTGTTTGCCGAGTATCGCTATCTTTTTTGAGTGATAACCGGTATCTACAAACCTTTTGTAATCTTCCATACTCTTGATGAATGCTGTATAATAGGGTTGCAGGTTACCCAATTGCAAATTATCAGTAAAAGTCCATTGTATGGATAAATTATTTTTTTTGAATATATCTTTGAACTCGCTGCAGGCTTTTTCCAGTATCAAGTAGTCTTTGTAATTAGTTGTAGATTCCAAAAGCACCAAATGAACTCCAGGAACTACCACCGCGCTGTCACCAATAAAAAAGGAGACTATCTTTCCACTTGTTCTGGCTTTGAGATGTACAGGTAAATTTCTGGAAGAAACTGTAATAGGTGCCGAGATAATCTCGGGATAACGAAAAAAAACACTACCTAAAATTATAACAACAAAAATGATGAATATTAAAGAGATCCCCCAACTAATGATCCATCTTGGCGGTCTTGCAAGGATGTCGTTAACCTCCTCGGAATGTAGTTCTATTTCTTTCTGTTTTCTCATATACTAATTGCCAAGTTCTAACTGATTCTTCACTAAATTATAGTAAGCACCTCTTTGCTCGGATAGTTCTTTGTGTGTACCTTCTTCAATAATCTCTCCTTGTTCCAGGACGACAATCTTGTCTGCATTCTTGACTGTACTGAGTCGGTGCGCCACGACAATTACCGTTTTCCCTTTAAAAAATGTATCGAGATTTTCCATGATTACCTTTTCGTTATTGGCGTCCAGAGCGTTTGTGGCTTCGTCAAAGAAAATAAAATCCGGGTTTTTGTATACTGCACGTGCTATAAGTATCCTTTGCTTTTGTCCCTGACTTAGACCTGTGCCTTCTTGTCCGATTTTTGTGTTAAAACTCAAAGGGAGATCGTCTATATACTCTCTTATATTGGCTATCTCGGTTGCGACTGAGAGTTGTTGCTTGTCTATGACGTCTGCCCCGGGAGCTATGTTGCTGGCTATACTTTCAGAAAAAATAAAACCATCCTGCATAACCACACCGCAATTTTTTCTCCACGAATGCATACTAAATGAGCCAAGACTTTGCTCCCCTAATGTTATACGGCCGCCGGTCGGTGGGTAGAATCCTAACAAAAGTTTTAAGATTGTTGTTTTACCGCTACCACTGGTACCAACAATGGCTGTCACTTTCCCGCTCGGTACAACAAGGTTTAATCCTTTAAGAACATCTTCTTCCCCGCTGCCTGCATACCTGAACCGAAGATTTTCTAGTCTGATGTTTTTATCTTTTGGAATATCCCTGATCAATCCTGCATCGGGATTTTCTTCATCTTCCCTGTTGTGAATCTCTTCCAACCTCTCCAAACTTATCTTTGCATCCTGTGTTTGTTGGGCAAAACTTATAATCTGTGAAATCGGATAATCTAACTGACCTATAATATACT
>CAYQPF010000072.1:15482-24912 GCA_964419225.1 uncultured Candidatus Cloacimonadota bacterium
TGGGCAAAACTTATAATCTGTGAAATCGGATAATCTAACTGACCTATAATATACTGGACAGACATCATCATGCCTAGGGTCAGTTCTCCATTGATTACAGAACTTGCAGCAAGAACTGTAACAACGATATTCTTGAACTGGTTGATAATAGTGCCCCCTCCCTCTTGGTATTGTCCCAAAGCTAGCCCTTTGATACTTATTTTAAAAATCCGGGACTGGATACGCTCCCACTCCCATCGCTTCTGTGTTTCACAGGTGTTTAATTTTATTTCCTGCATACCGGTAATAAGCTGTATTACATTACTTTGATTCGCAGCATTTTGGGCAAACGCCTTGAAATCAAGTTCGCGTCTTCGTTTAAGAAATAGGAATACCCAAGATATATATAAGAGGGAAAAGGCAAAAAAAACAATAAAAATCAACAAGTTGTAATACAATAGGACAGCACCGAATATAACAATGTTGAACAAAGAGAACAAGATATTAAGTGAAGAGCCTGTAAGGAACGTCTGGATACGTCTATTGTCGCCAATACGCTGCATGAGATCACCAGTCATCTTGGTATCAAAAAAGCCTATGGGCAGTCTCATTAACTTGATCAGGAAATTTGATATGAAAGATATGTTTATTCTTGTTCCTAGGTGTAAAAGGATCCACCCTCTCAAAAGATTAACCGAGGCAATGCTTAGTGTCAGAACCATTTGAGCTATCAACACAAGCCATATGAAACTTAGGTTTCTTGTGCCAATCCCAACGTCTACAATATTTTGGGTAAGAAAAGGGAGTATTAACTGAATAAGACTGCCGGTGAGAAGAGCTAAAGCAAGTTGCAAAAGGAGCTTCTTATATGGTCTAATGTAATCGAATAAAAACCCGAAATTCTTTCTGTTTATCTTTTCACCTACTTGAGAGTAAAAATCCGGGGTGGGATCCAGAATCAACGTAACTCCCTTTTCTTCACCATCACTTACAGTACTTATCCAACATCTTTTAAACTGCTCTCCTGTGTACACCAGATTTTTGGAGGCAGGGTCAGCTATAAAGATAGTGTATTCGTTCTTCCTTTTCTTTATGTCATATACCACTACAAAATGTCTTTTATTCCAGTGAACAATGCATGGAAAGGGCGCAGAACACAACTCTTCAAAACTCAGTTTTGCTCCCAGCGTTTTGAATCCTATACTTTCTGCAGCATTACTTATACCTAGCATTGATACGCCTAATCGCGTATATTCGCTCCTCTGGCGCAAAATATCCAGATTATAAGATTTTCCATAATATTTGGCTATCATGCGCAAGCAGGCGGGACCGCAGTCCATGGCATCTAGTTGGGAATAGTGGGGAAATCTCGTCATAAGAGATTTTAATGTTAGTGGTTATTAGACAAGTCTGTACAAATATAAATAAAAAATAAAACACACAAAGTTGTATTTGTATATATTAGACATTTATTTATATATTTGCTTATTATATACTTAATTGAATGATGAGTACTGAATCTCTATTAATTAATAAGTTCGGATCGCCATCTGGTAACGGATACCCTTATTTAACACCGATTCAGCTTCCTTTTCCTATGGAAATTTCATGGAAAAAAGGGGTTTATATAAATTCATTCCTCTGCAATTATCTAATCAAAGAGAAACTTACAACTGTATTAGAAAGCATATTAAAAGAGTATGGTCCATCAAAAATTGTAGAATTGGGCATTAATATTTATGGAGGATGCTTTAATTATAGGAAAATTGGAAATACTGATAAGTGGAGCATGCATGCATGGGGGTTGGCAATTGATTTGGATCCCGAAAGGAACTCTTATAATCAAACAAGTGCAACTGCACAATTTGCAAAAAAAGAGTATGGTAAAATGATTGACATATTTTATGACAATGGATTTATCTCCCTAGGTAAAGAAATGGATTATGACGAGATGCACTTCGAAGCTGTTTAATATTTCAATCACACTTTCTATTATAGAAGTTTTAGTGTTCTATGTTAGCTCCATTAACGCAACTCTTGTACGTTCAGATAATCTTGTAATCTTCTATAACACATGCGTTTACTGTCATCCTATCAAATTCAATACGGAAAAAGCCTATTATGCATTGTTATAACGTTACTAATAAGTAGGTCTTTAACATCTACCTGGAGCAGATTGGCTACTTGATACAGAACCTCCAAAGAGGGTTGTCTTCTATTGCAGGCATAGGCATTTACTATACTAAAGCTCTTCCCTAATTTTTCCGCAAGCCACATTTGCTTAATTCCCTTGTCTTCGAGCACTTCCTTAATCCTGTTCATATAGTTTGCAAATTAAAACTGTAAACTGTTTCACAAATATATGAAAAATACTGCTATATGGAAAAATAAAACGAAAAAAAGACAATCAGAGACAATAGGAGACAAATCGCACAAGATGAATTAGATACCTGAGTAAATAATCATTTTACACCATAACTTAGTGGTTGATATGTCAAAATAATAAATAAGGACTTATTAACCTTTTTTTAATCAGTCATAGACCACTAAAATTCAAAGATATGGAAGTAAATCAAAAAGATCAAGATGTACTATTGGTCAACGAAACAGGCAACACAAAGCTTAATGTTGTTGCCGGATTGGGCGAAGATGGAATGCTCAAGGTAGTTCCACCAAAGAATGAAAACGAACCAAATTTTATGAGGCTCGACAAACAAGGTAATGTTTTGGATAATTTCATGGCCAACTTTGTCATGCAGTATAAAGAGCCTACTCACTTCGGCTTCTTCAAAGTCTCAGCCGATCAAGTTGAGAACAGCTCCATCGTGATGCAGGAAATGCTAAAGGATCCAAATAACCCATCAAACAAAAGTATGTTGGATTCTTATCGGGTTTTGCCCGAAGATTTTATTCAAAAGGAAGCAAATCAAGAGCAGGTTTCTCCACATCATGAAAACACTAAACCGGAATTCAAACCCCTTGATGAGAGCCGTATTGATTGGAATCAATTGGAACGTTTGGGTGTAACGCGCGAATCATTGGAGAAAAGCGGTTCTTTGGAAGCTATGCTAAATTGGAAAAAGTCTCCTGATCTTATTCCAATAACACCAAAATTTGATGATTTTACACTTCGCACAGAAGCTCGTCTTTCATTTCGTGAGACGGCAGACGGGCGTATTACCGTAGGCATCCATGCTATACGAAAGGAACCTGAGCTAGATCGTCCATTTTTCAATGTTCGGCTGTCTAATGAAGACAAACAAAATCTGCTTAACACCGGCAATGCAGGTCGATTGATTAAAATTGAGCCTATCAAGGGTCAACCCATCGCTGCTTATGTTTCGGTAGATAGGCTGACCAATGAGTTGGTTGCTTGCCGAGCCGATAAAATCCGTATTCCTGCGGAGATCAAGGGTATAAAATTAGACGATAACCAAAAGCAAAAATTATCTGAAGGGCAAACCATCTATCTAGAGAATATGATCTCCAAAAACGGCAAGAACTTCAATGCAACTTTACAGGTCAATGCAGACAAACGTGGGATTGAGTTTCGTTTCGATGAAACACAAAAGCAAAATCACTCAAATACACAAAGCAAAGACTTTTCTATACCTAAAAAGATAGGCGGAGTGGAACTCTCCGAGAAGCAACAAAGTACCCTCAAAAATGGTGATGCTATCTACATTAAAGGGTTAAAAGATAAATTAGGACAAGAATATAATGCATATGTCCGGGTAAATAGTACTGATCAGAAACTTGATTTTTTCAAATGGAATCCGGATAAGTCAAAGTCCAAAGATTTAACACCATTGCAAAAAGAGGAAATCAAGCAGAATAAGGAAGAACCAAAAAAATCGAAAGGAATGAAGCTGTAAACAGATATGAACATAGACAATGAATCCCGGGAGTTATCGTATTACCGACTAACTCTCCTCGCTTTCCTCAAAGAGAGCCACCCAGAACAAGTGGGTGATACAACATTTATTAGTACCCGTGCAGAAATAGCTTCACAAGCATATTCCGATGCAATTGATAACGGTTTTGCAATACCTCTTGCTGTTGAGATGGCAAACGAAGCATTGTTTGAAGGACTCCATTTTTCCAAACATGACACACTGATTAACATCATTTGGAACGAGTTTTCTGATGATGTGCCTCAGGGAGATGCAAAAGCATTTGCAGAAAAAATATTGCCGATCTGTGAAAAGGTGTTTGAAAAGTATCCGCTGTCGGATAACTTCTCCTATTCTCCCGAATACGAACAACTCTATACAGAATTGACAGGAACAGTGCAGATCTATATAGAAAAACATGTCATTTAACCGAAAGGCAAAGTTAAGAGATAATATAGAGGCAATTAGGACAGTATTATTAGATAAAGAAAATAGAAAGGCAACTCTCTACGAACAAGAGATTCTTCAACACTATTGCGGCTTTGGAGGTTTAAAATGTATTTTGAATCCGGCAACCAGCTTGTCTGATTCGATGCAGTGGCCAAAGTCGGATCTGGAACTGTTCCCAATGGTGACTGAGTTGCACAACTTAATCCGCACCAATGTAGAGAGCGAGCATGAGTACAAGCAGTATATTGGTAGCTTAAAAAATTCTATTCTAACGGCATTCTATACCCCTGCAGAAGTAGTCTCTACAATTGCCGACACTTTGCGAGATAGCGGAATTACACCTAATCGTTTTCTTGATCCTTCGGCAGGTCAGGGAGCATTTGTCTCAGCTTTCAAATCGCAGTCTGCAAATATGGATGTAATGAGTTTTGAGAAGGATTTGCTGACTGGCAAACTCCTTTCAAAACTTTATCCGGATGATAAAGTGCGCAAAGAGGGATTCGAGACCATCGAGCATCGATACAATAACTACTTTGATGTGGTAAGCTCCAATATTCCCTTTGGAGATGTAGGTGCATTTGACCCTGCATTTATCAATAGCCCGGATAAAGCTAAACAGCAATCGGCACGAGCTATTCACAACTACTTTTTTGTAAAGGGCATTGATGCACTTCGTGAGGGAGGTATATTGGCATTTATCACTTCGCAGGGGGTCATGAACTCTCCTCAAAATGCTCCGATACGTGAATGGCTGATGAAGAACTCCGATTTAGTTTCGGCAGTCCGTTTACCCAATAACCTCTTTTTTGATATTGCCAATACAGAAGTAGGCAGCGACTTGATTATCCTGCAAAAGAATACAGCTAAACAGGAGCTTAGTAAAAAAGAAAAAGCTTTCATCCAGACAAGACCACTCAGTAACGGGATTATGGTCAACGACTACTTCCAAAATTTTGCAAGAGTAATACATACTAAAGGTTATGTTGATACCGACCCTTACGGAAAGCCGGCAATGGTGTTCAAACATGAGGGAGGTGTTCCTGCAATCGCTACCGATTTACAAAAGATACTTTCTGAGGATTTTACCAAGCGATTGAATACAGAGCTGTATTTACAGCACATTACCCTGACTATTCAACCAAAAATCGAAGCAGAACAACCACTTATGACCTTGTACGATCTTTTTGGGATAAGCCCAGTAGAGCGTTCTCAATCGCCACGAAAACAGTGGAAAAGTCGTTCTAATATCGATGTTAGCCAACACAGTCAACCGATTGTACAAGTGACTCCTCCCCCACCAGTGCAACTTTCAATGGGACCGAGGGAGTGGCATCTTCCATTAGAAGCACACCACAAAAACGGATCGATGGTGATAGATAAAAACAACCAGGTTGGATATCTGAAAGAGCTGCACCGCTATGGAGCCACTTTTCATCCTTTGGAATTGAATGTACTGCAAACTGAAAAGGCAAAGTTATATATTCCTCTTAGAGATACTTACCAACAACTCTATACCTATGAAGCAGAGCAACGAAAAGAACATAAACCTCTCCGGAGTGATTTGAGTCGCTACTATGATGAGTTTGTCCACCGCTATGGTACGTTTAACCAAAAGGAGAATAGTAAGTTTATTCTAATGGATGCTTCAGGGAGAGACCTTCTATCGTTGGAAAGGGTTATAAATGGAAAGACCTTTAAAGCAGACATATTCGATTATCCGGTTGCCTTTTCCTTGTATGAAGTCACCAACGTCGATACCCCGGAAGAGGCATTGACAGCCTCACTCAATAAATATGGTCGTGTTAATTTGGAATATATGTCTCAACTCACCGGAACCGATGAATTTGAGTTGCAGGAAGAATTGAAGGGACATATTTATTACAATCCACTTATAGATAACTTTGAGATTACAGACCGCTTTATTGCCGGTAATGTGGTGGAGAAAGCTGAAAAAATTGAGGGTTGGTTGAAAGAGAATCCAAACAATAGCTTGGCATCCGAATCGTTGTTGGCCTTTAAAGAAGCAATTCCCCGACCTATTAGTTTCGACGAACTGGATTTCAATTTTGGTGAACGTTGGATTCCTGAGGGTGTCTACTCTCGATATGCCTCCTATCTTTTCGACACTGATGTGCGAATTTCTTATTCAGGGAGTCTGGATGATTATTCGGTCAAGACAGACTACCATAATGCTAATATATACGATAAATTTGCTGTCAAAGGGCAGAGCCGCACTTATGATGGTATTGCCCTTATGACTCATGCCTTGGTTAATACAGTCCCTGATATTACAAAAACCGTTTATGACGGAGACAAGGAGATAAAGGTCAGGGATAGCGAAGCAATACAGTTACCCAACTCAAAAATTGATGAGATTCGCAACGGCTTTACTGATTGGTTGCGCGAGCAGTCACCGGCTTTCCAATCTAAATTGACCGATCTTTATAATCGAAAATTCAATTGTTTTGTCCGTCCAAGCTATGACGGTTCGCATCAGTCATTCCCCAACTTAAACTTAAAGGGATTGGGTATTCAGGATTTGTATAACAGTCAGAAAGATGCAATTTGGATGCTGAAGCAGAATGGAGGAGGTATTGCTGATCATGAAGTTGGAACGGGAAAAACATTGATTATGTGCGTTGCTTCTTATGAGATGAAACGCCTGGGGCTGGTTAACAAACCGATGATTATAGGTCTTAAAGCCAATGTGCATGAGATAGCTCACACTTATCAGACGGCTTATCCCAATGCCAAAGTACTTTATCCGGGAAAAGAGGATTTTACACCCTACAATCGAATAAAGCTCTTTAATGAGATTAAGAACAACAGTTGGGATGTTGTAATTCTGACCCACGATCAGCTCAGCAAGATTCCTCAGTCCCCGGAAATGCAAAAAAACATCTTGCAGGCGGAGCTGGACACAGTAGAAGAAAACCTCGATGTATTGAAACAACAGGGACGGGATATTTCCCGTGGGATGCTCAAAGGATTGGAGAAACGCAAACAAAACCTGGAAGTAAAACTCCAAACGATTGCTTTGTCGATCAAAGAGCATACTGATGACATTGTAGATTTTAAGATGATGGGCATTGACCACATCTTTGTAGATGAAAGCCATAAGTTTAAGAACCTGATGTTTAATACCCGTCACGACCGCGTAGCAGGATTGGGTACTCAAGACGGAAGCCAAAAGGCACTTAATATGCTCTTTGCAATTCGTACCATTCAGGACCGTACAGGAAAAGATTTGGGAGCGACATTCCTTTCGGGAACAACCATTAGTAACTCGTTAACAGAACTGTACTTGTTATTCAAATACCTTCGCCCTAAGGAGCTTGAAAGGCAAAACATCAATAGCTTTGATGCCTGGGCAGCAATCTTCGCAAAGAAGACCACAGATTTTGAGTTTTCGGTTACTAATCAGATTGTACAAAAGGAACGTTCTCGCTACTTTATCAAAGTGCCGGAATTGGCAGCCTTTTACAATGAGATTACTGACTACCGTACAGCAATTGATGTGGGTGTGGATAGACCATCAATGAATGAGGTGTTGCACAATATTCCACCTACACCACAACAGGAAGAGTTTATCCAAAAGCTGATGAAGTTTGCTCAAACGGGGGATGCAACAGTCTTAGGACGTAGTCCGTTGTCCGAATCCGAAGAGAGGGCAAAGATGCTTATTGCAACCGACTATGCCCGAAAAATGGCTCTTGACCTTAGGATGATTAGTCAATCTAAGTATGATGACCATCCCGATAACAAAGCCTCTCATTGCCCTGCAATGATTGCTCAGTACTATCGCAGGTTTGACGCACATAAAGGAACGCAGTTTGTCTTTTCCGACTTGGGGACATACAAATCCGGCCATTGGAATGTATATGGTGAAATCAAAAGGAAATTAGTAGATGACCACCGCATCCCTCCGCAGGAGATTCGCTTTATCCAAGAATGCAAAACAGACAAAGCCCGTAAGGATATGATAGCTGCCATGAACGAAGGAAAGATACGAGTGCTGTTTGGTTCTACCGATATGCTCGGCACAGGTGTAAATGCTCAAAAGCGAGCAGTTACAATCCATCATTTGGATATACCTTGGCGCCCATCTGACCTGCAACAACGCAACGGCCGGGCAGTCAGAAAAGGAAATGAGATAGCCAAGCTCTATGCCGAAAATAAAGTGGATGTGGTGATTTATGCCGTTGAGAAGTCATTGGACTCATACAAGTTCAACTTATTACATAACAAACAGCTATTTATTGCCCAGCTAAAAAACGGCACAATGGGGACTCGTACTATTGACGAGGGAACTATAGACGAGAAATCCGGAATGAACTTTTCGGAGTACATGGCTATACTTTCTGGTAATACCGACCTATTGGAAAAAGCCAAATTGGAGAAGAAGGTTGTAGCTCTGGAGAGTGAACGCAAAGCCTTTACAAAAGACAAAGCAATTCTGTCTGGAAGTTGCATGAGAATACGCGCACTCTAGACCATAACAATGAAATTATTGCCCGTATGACTACCGATTGGAGTCTTTTCAATAGTCGTGTCCAAGTGGATACAGAGGGAAATAAACTCAATCCGATTCGCTTGGATGGCGTTCAAGGTTCCGACTTTAAAGCTATTGGTGCCAAATTGCAAGAGATTAACGATACAGCCAATACCCAAGGAGAGTACAAGGTTGTTGGCGAACTGTATGGATTCAAAATACTGGTAAAAACCGAAGCCTCAATGAAAGAGGGTTTTGATTTCAAACAAAACCGTTTCTTTGTGGAGGGAGGGTACAAATACGCATACAATAACGGGAACATGGCCGCCGATCCTAAATTGGCTTCATTGAACTTCCTTAATGCTTTAGAGCGTATTCCAAAGTACATTGATCAATATAAAACCTCAAACGAAAGTTTGGAACGGGATATTCCAATATTGCAAGACGTTGTAAACGGAACCTGGAGAAAAGAGACAGAACTTAAAACTTTGAAATCAGAATTGTCGTCACTAGAACGAAAAATACAACTATCACTTAAAGCTTCCGAGGTAGGACAGACACAAGAAAATGACCAGGGAGTAAACGGCGATGATACATTTCAACATGTTAATCCTTC
>CAYQPF010000073.1:0-24521 GCA_964419225.1 uncultured Candidatus Cloacimonadota bacterium
GTCTGAACAGAGAAGATTTCAAGCGGGGAATGATAGTATCGGACAGGGTATTAAAGGTGACCACGATATTGGATGCGAGTCTGACCTTATTTGACTATACAAAGCCATTTGGTTTATGGACACAGGTTATATTTTTGACAGGTACATTTGAGACACAGGCGAAGATACATTTAATGGATCACGATGTATTACACGCAGGAGAGACGGCATTGGTGCAAATTCATCTGCAGAATGTATGTATGGCACAATACACAGACAGATTTGTGATTCGGAACAGTTCGAGTGATATTACTTTGGGTGGTGGAGAGATTATTGATGTAAATCCCTTACATCACAGGAGAAGGATGGATAAGTTACTTGATTCTTTGAAGAAGATCAGTGAGGGTGAGTTAAACGAAATTGTAGCTGCAGAGGTGCGGAAACGTGTAACGCCAATTGGTTGTAAGGATATAGCAAATTTGTTGAATTTATCTTTAAATGAAGTTCTGGAAATAGTATCCACAAGTTTAAGTGAAGATATCGCAGTTTTTTCATCCAAAGATAATGTATATCTGATGATGGATAAAGAAAGTCGAAAAGTTAAAGGGAAAATTGTACGTCATTTGGAGACTTATCATAAGAGGAATCCCCTGGATGAAGGTGGAAAGACTTTTGAAGAGTTAATGGGATTATTTGGAGTTCAGCGGGAATCATTGACTGAAAACGTACTGCGTATTATTCTTGATAATCTATGTCAGGAGAATGTACTGAAGAGAATTGGTCATACCTGGGCATTGTATGAACACAAGATAACGATGAGTGAAGAAGTAAAAAATCAAATTATTTTTATGGAAAATTATATGTATGAATGTGGTAATCAAACACCTTTAATGTCTGAAATGATATTGAAAGCCTATCATCACAAAATCGAGGAATCGAGATTGAAACAGATATTGAGTTATTTAGTATTCAGTCAGAAGGCGTATAATATAGAGGGTAATTTTATTCATGCGAGTATAGTTAACAAGTGCAGGACAAAGCTTTTAGAGCATTTAAAGAACAAGCCCGAAGGAATAACGGTGGGAGATTTCCGTGATTTGATAAATGCGAACAGGAAGTTGTGTTTATTATTATTTGCTCAATTTGACACAGAAGGGATAACAGTGCGAAATGGTGATTATCGATTCATAACAGAGCGTGGAAAAAAAGCTCTTGGAGGCATTAATAGCTGACTTGGGGAATATATTGACCAGTAAAGTTAGTAACTTGAGATAATAATTACAGACGGAATTTTTTCAAATTTATAAAATATTACTTGCACAGATTTGCTATTAGAATTATATTATAAATAAAGAGAGGTGTAAATGAGTACAAAGAATGTAGTTGTTTTTAGTACACCTACTTGTCCATGGTGTATAAAGTTGAAGCAGTATCTGAGAGAGAGGAAGATTTCTTTCTCGGACAAGGATGTATCGCGAGATAATGCAGCTGCAGAGGCTATGATCAGAAAGACAGGTCAGCAGGGAGTACCGCAGGTATGGATAGATAATGTCCCGGTGGTGGGATTTAATAAAGAGAAAATAGAACAATTGTTATCGAAGTAACAAAAAAAGGAGAGTACTATGAGCATCGGAAAAAAAACTTACGAAAAATTTGCTACTTTAAGCAACAAGCTGAGTCAAATCTTTTTTGCACAAGAATTAATGCAAAAGACCCATTTGAGATTAGGCAGAGTTGAATGTAATTTACTTCAATTCTTATCAGAATGTACAGAACCTGTATGTATGAATGTATTAGCTAAACAGTTAAGTGTTTCTCACAGCAGAATCACTCACTTAACTGACAGTTTAATCAAGAAAGGATACATCACGAGATTATCATCAACTAAAGACAGAAGAAGTTTTTTAGCTGAGATCAATGATAATGGTCGTAAAATTGTTAATGAATATATGAAGCATAATGTAAAAATGCAACAGAAGTTATTGAGTTCAATTCCGGAAGATAAAGTAGAAGCGATGTATGATTTTCTTGAGTTGTATCACACAGAATACAGCAAGTTATTGAAAATCGAAGAAAATGAAAAATAATACCAAGCTTATTTGGAAAGGTGATTTTGAATTCTTAACAGAGTTAAATGGGCACAAATTTACTCTGGACACTAATGAGGAGAATGGGGGTCATGATCAGGGCCCTCGTCCGAAGGGATTATTGTTGAGTGCTTTAGCTGGTTGTACGGGGATGGATGTTGTATCAATCCTGAAGAAAATGCAGGTCAAGGATTTTGAACTGGAATTGGAAGTGGAAGCAGACAGTAATCAAGAGCATCCTTTTGTATATACAGGGGCTGTGTTAAAATATATCTTTAGGGGGGAGAACCTTCCTTTGGATAAATTAAAGAGAGCAATCGATTTATCACAGACTAAGTATTGTGGTGTTTCAGCCATGTTAACAAAAGCTTTTCCTATAGTAACGCAGATAATTGTTAACGATGAGGAAATAAAATGAGAAAGAATTGGAGAAAACTGATACTGGTTCTTTTAGCTGGTTTTTTCGTGATGAGCCTCAGTGCCAAGGTTCTTGATAAGGAACTGACAGATTTTACTTTAAAAGATTTATCAGGGAAAGAATACACGTTGAGCAAGATAGAAGGATTGGTAATCTTGGATTTTTGGGCAACTTGGTGTCCACCCTGTAAAGCAGAGATTCCACATTTACAGAATTACTATACAAAATATGGTAAGAAGGGTTTGACAATAGTTGGTGTTTCGAATGAAAAAGTAGAAGTAGTAAGCAAGTTTAAGAAAGATATGGCAGATAAAGGAATTAACTTAACTTATGTGATGCTGATTGATCCTAAAGGAGAAGTTATGCAGAAGTATAAGATTGAAGGAATTCCGACAACTTATTTCATAAATAAAGATGGAAAAGTTTTGAAGAAAGAAGTTGGATTTGATGCAGCGATGTTGCCTGAATTTGAAAAGATTATCAAAGCTAATCTAAAGAAATAACACACAATTTCGCAAGAAAATTAAGCCCGTATCAACGGGCTTTTTTTATTCTCACGCATCAGAGATCTCCAAAAAAGTTTAGAAAGTTTTTTTGCACCATAAGGGGTAAGGTGAGTATAATCCATGTTAGCAAGTGGAATTGCAGCATTGACCCAATTGATAATGGAGTTTTCGCCCCCCATAGCTTCAAAGAGATCCCAATAAGCAACTCCGGTTTTAATAGCAGCATTTTTCTGTGCGTTGACGATCAGAGGCAGTGAGGGATTGGAAATGTAGTCCATGCCATTTTTGACAGCTTGATCGGTGGGAGTAACCACAAGAATTGTTGCATTGGGGAACCCTTTTTTGAGATAGTTAATAAGCTTGCAATAACCATTTTCATACCAAGTGTAATTTTTTGTATCATAGTTACTGACATTTATACCATATTGCAGGATTATTAAATTGTAATTTAATTTATCATTGAACTGTTTAACAATATCAGGACGAATATGCATGAGATTCAAACCATTATTACTTCGTAGAGAGAAGTTGTCGAGAATAACTCCGGTGGGGCTTTCGAAACTAAGGCCATAAACGGAGAGAGTATCCTCTGGTATAAAGTTCAAGGAGACTGACTTTATTTTTGTGAAGTTGTTAAGAGTTAGACTATTTACAGCCTGAGAACCGATTAAATTGGTCGAAAAGCTATTGTTGTCGAGTTTATACTTAAGGTGACATTTATTTTTAACCGGGCCATAGAAAAGGCGAACATGTTGGAAATTATCAAGATGTGGATGAGTTTTTACTGCTTTGTAGGAGACCCAACTACTATCTTCGAGTTTATGAACAACGCTGTCTATTTCGACATATTTGCGGTAAGAAGGAACAAAAACGAAGCCGGAAATGCCATTTTTAATATTTTTAGGTGTGTGATTAACAAGAGTAAAGGTTTTCCAGTTTGAGGAGAAATCATGTTGTACAGTATCTCTGAACTTGGAAACGATGGAGGTGATATTTACAAAGCCAACACCTTCACCACCGAAGTTGGTTTGAAATTGTTCTCTAAGTCCTTTACTTATGAGATCACCTTCGATAATAGAATCACCGAAGTAGGCGATACGGATTTTCCCGGGGTTCTTTTTTAAGTCATTTAATCTGGAATAAAAGTTATTCAGGCTATTCAAGCTATCGGGGCCGAAGTCAATGATTCTGACATTTCTTTTTTCCAGTTCGCTGATAAGAATATCGGTTGAATCGGCATCAGAGAGGTTTTTTTGGGAAAAAAGACTGTCAGGCAGAACAGATTTGGGCTGAGATTTTAGAGCAGAAAAGATGCTAAAGTTTTTAATTTTAATATCACCCAAGTTAAACTCAAAATTCACAAAAGACATTAAAACCAGACAACCAAAGACTAATACAACTATTAGTAAGGCGTGTTTCAATTTATTACCATTCATAGCACATCCTCAAATCGGCAAACAATATTTTGCTTGCGATATTCACTTATGAGTTCAGAAAAATAAAAGCATGATTAACATCAAGGAGTTTTTAGAATTATTTTTATTTGACTAATTTAGTACATTTGATTTGTATAGAATAGAAGTCAGCGAGAGCTCGAGAGGAGCTGAAAAAGTGGAGTTTGAGTGGCTAAAAAGAATCAATTAGAGGAAATAGTCCAGAAGCAATTGAAGCATATATCGCGTTTAACAGATATAGGAATAGCGTTATCCTCAGAACAGGATATTGATAAAGTTTTTGAGCTTATCCTACAGGAGGCTGTAAGCTTTACGAATGCAGACGGAGCTACGATTTATATGATATCTACAGATAAAAAGTTTTTAAATTTTGAGATAGTGTATAATAGCAGTTTAGAAATAAATATGGGTGGGCTAAAAAATCCTATAGCATGGGATCCCATACCTCTGTATGATGAGTCAGGGTTAAAAAGTACAACTTGCTTGGTTGCACATGTCTATCATAACAAAGTAATCGAAGCGCTAGAAGATGTTTATGAACAGGATTTATTTGATTTTTCGGGTACAAGAAAAAATGATTTGCAAAACAATTACAGAACAAAATCAGTAATTGCTATACCTTTTTTGAATCATGAGAATGAAGTAATAGGAGTTATCCAATTAATCAATGCAATGGATGAAAAGGGTAAAATAGTATCATTTAAGGAAGAGCATTGCTTATTTTTAAAATCTATGGCATCTCAAGCTGCCATTACCTTATCAAACAAATATCTGATCTTGAACTTGGAGAATTTAATTTTTCAGTTTATCAAAGCCATTGGTTCAGGGTTGGACAGAAAATCGAAATATACCGGAAATCATATCAAGCGAGTTGCTGAATTAACGGAAATGATCTCTCAAAAGATAGATAAGATTGAAGATGGGCATTATTCTGAGGTGAAATTTTCGAAAGATCAATTGAAGGAGATCTCAATTGCAGCTTGGATGCATGATATTGGCAAGATGATTACACCTGAATACATTCTGGACAAAGCAACGAAATTGGAGATGATCAATGACAAAGTAGATTTAATTGAGATGAGATTTCGTTTGGCGATAACAATATTAGAGAAAGAATATATAGAAGCGAAATATGTATCAAATTATTTTAAAGGTATTGATATCAAATCCAAAATTGACAAATTAGAGGATGATTTGTATTTCATTAAAAAAATCAACTATGGAAATATTTTTGTTTCTGATGAAATGAAACAGAGAGTTGATGAGATATCTCAGCAAAGTTTTGAATATGAAGATGAAACATTTCAGCTCTTGGAAGATGATGAAAGATATTATTTAAAGACAACCTGGGGTACTCTAACTCAGGAAGAATTTCAGTTAATGAAGGAGCATGTGGAAATTACCTGGGAAATGTTGTCACAGCTTACCTTTCCCAAAAAATACGAGAATATTGCTTTATACGCAGCAGCACATCATGAGAAACTAAATGGTAAAGGATATCCCAAAGGGTTATCGGATGGTGATATTCCGTTGCAAGCAAGAATTTTAACTATTGCAGATATTTTTGAGGCGTTAACTTCGGTGGACAGACCGTATAAAAAAGCAATTACTTTATCAGAAACGCTTAAAATTATGGCAGAAATGGTGAAGCGTCATGAACTTGATAAGAATTTATTTACTTTCTTTTTAGATAATAATATATATTTGGACTATGCAAAAAACAACATGAATTTTGAACAATTGGATAAAGTCGATTTAGAAGTAATAAAGAAGATATTTAGTGGTGAGTAGTTAATGGTTAATAGTTGATAGATAAAAGCCGAAAAAAAGAGGGCACATTTCTGTGCCCAAGTTATTAAACCCAACTTATGCAGTAGCTGGACAGCATCTAAGCGAATCTTTTGCGTTCAGATGACTTACGAGATTTGCTCGAAATATTTACGAATATGACATCGCAAATCTGTAAGCCACTATTCCACAAAATCTTGAGCTTATCCATCTGTCATCTACTGCACAAGTCGGGTTAAAAAAAGCATGCTTGATGCTAATCATTTCATGAGAATGATTTTTTTGCCCATTCTGTCATTACCGGATTTTAAAAGAAAATAGTAAAAACCACTTCCAACATTGAGACCTTTATCGTTTTGTCCATTCCACAGGAATTCACGATGGAGACCTTTTGTCAAATAACCGGTAAAGAGAGTTCTGACTAACTGGCCTCTGGAGTTGTAAATTTCCAAGCTTATGTTTTTATCATTGTTAAGATAGAACGAAAATTGGGTTGAAGGATTGAAAGGATTTGGAAAATTACTATAAAGAATGTCTTTGACAGAACTTTGGACATTATCTGCAATAGCGACGGGAGTAATAACCAAGGGCTCTGAGAAAAGAGTTTCACCTTCGAGGTTAACTGATTGGAGCCAATAATAGTTTGGGACATTGGGAGAATATTCTATGTCTGTAAATGTATATTCTGATTGTTGAACAGTATTATTGGCATTGATAATTACAGGGTTAATTTTGATTGAAGTAGAAGAGTTATTCTCGGTATTTTGGAAAATGTTATAGCCGAGGAGATTGTTCTCATAAGTAGTAGTCCAATGCAGGAGAACAGAATTGGACTGGAAATCTGCAGTAAAGCTGTTGAGAAGGAAATTGTCGGTTGGGGCAGCTATTGTAATAGAATTAACTGATACTGCTGTGTGCATACCAGAGTAATTATCAGCACTACCTTTTGCCAGGATAATAGAAATCGGGTTACCAATTGTCATTAATTTATCGTATTGATCTCCTGAGTTCAGGGGAATTTCGAAGTTAAGGGTAGTGGTTCCATTTTGTTCTGTACCGTTAATCAGGGTGATATTATCGGCTCCACCAAGAATAAGATCGCTGTTATGTGAGGTTTGAGAAACTCCATAATCGTCACGGATATGAGTGGTATTGCTTTGAACATAACCGATAATGATATTGGCATTTTGCATGGCATTTGTATTGCCGAAACCTACAGCCAGCCATCCGGTTGTTGCTGAAGAGATAATAACATTTAATTTTTGATCAACAGTTGTAGCCCATTGCAAATTAAAGCCATTAGTATTTATTTCCTGATAAACCAGATTTCTGAAGTTGAGGTCGGGATTGGTATTATATGTAATGCTTGCAGCAAAAGAAAAGTTTGTGATCAGTACCAAACTGAGTATAAGTACTATTGCTTTCATTTTTCCTCCTATTTTACAGATAAGTTATGAGAAAATAGGGAAAAAGCAAGAATTAGATCAGGATTTTTGCAGTGATTCACGGCTAATCAGATAACCAGATAAACAGATTAATAAACCACCAAGAATTAAATAGATATTTAGTTTCAGATTGAGGAAAAGAATTTCATTAATTGTAGTAAAGATAATTGTAGAGATAAAGAGAATTGAAGCAGTGTTTGCTTTGATATGTGCCAAAGCATAATTCCAGAAAAGGTATGAAAGTCCGGATTGGAAGATACCCATTTCCCACAGCCAAAACCATTCATTAGGGGAGTTTGGCAGATTTCTACTGGTGAAGAGGAAAGGACAGGTAATAATTCCAGAGATAAGGAATATTTTAAAAAGAAACTGGATGATTTTTAAGGGATTATCTTTGTAAGGTCTGACAAGTTCTCCGGAATAATAAATGTAAAAGCCGAAAGTAAAGCCGGTAAGAATTCCCAAAATAACACCCCAGTAGAAGTGTTCCTGTAGGCCTGTGAAGGCATTTTTTCCAACTACAATAAGTATAATTCCAGAGAAGGAGAGTAAAAGTGTAAGAATTTCATTTTTAGTTGTCCGAATTTTGTTGAAATAGAAAGACATAAGCAGGACAAAGACCGGCGCAAGATTTTCCAGAATCATTACTAAAGTTCCTGGCAAGTATTTGAGAGCCTGGTGGTACAGAAGTGAGTTGGCTATGATCCCTATTAGGACAATCCCTGTCAAAAGCTGCCATCTTTCATTAAGATTGAATACTAAAGCCTTTTTGAAGAGCAGGTAAAGGAAGAAAGTTAACGCACCTACCCAGATTCTGAAGGTGAAAACAAAGTTCATGTCAACATTTTGTAAAGCGAGGTATCTTCCTGCAGGGCCATGGATTCCCCAGGAGAACAGAGCAATAAAGGCATAAATAATGCCGATGTTTTTATGTTTCATTTAGGGATAATCTCAAAAGGATCTGATAATGTCAACAGTAACTTTAAGAATATGGTATCATAATTAATAAAGTTAATGTAGGAATTGATATAATTGGAAGAACATGGAAAATATATTAAAATTATTAATAAATATATTGACAAGATGAAGATAATATATTTTTCTACCTACGTATATGGGAAAATTATTTAAGAAAGGAGGTTTTATGAAGTTAATTTCGAATTGTCCAGTTTGCAACAGGAGCTTTTTAATTAAGGAATTAAATTGTCGGGAGTGTGACATAAAGATTCACGGCAATTTTGAATTGAATGAATTTTCGAGAATGTCAGAAACGCAGTTAGAATTTATCAAAGTCTTTTTATGTGCTCAGGGCAATATAAAAGAGGTTGAGAGAACACTGGGAATATCATATCCAACAGTCAAAAACAGATTAGGAGAGATAATTCAGATTATTAATCCGGAGAGTATAAACACATTAAAACAAGTATCAATACTGGAAAGAATAGAAAAAGGAGAAATTTCAGTAGAAGAGGCATTAGAATTAATGAATAAAGGAGGCAAGAGCAATGAGTGAGACCAAAGTAATAAATCATACAATAAAAGTAAGTCTTCCAGAGGAGACAACCAAGTTAAATGTACGGTCTGAGAATTTATCTTATGTTTGTACAGGGACCGAGGAAAGAGCTGTCGAGGTAAATGTAACCCTGAGTGGATCATTTGAAGATGATACAATTTTGGACAAAATGGTAGAGTATTCATTTACAGAAGACAATGAAATGCTTGAAATCAGGTTAGAAGATTTGGATTTCAATGACAGGTATGGACGTTTGAACATAGACATAAATATAATGCTACCTCGAGGTCTGGAAGTTAATTTGGAAGCAGAAAATGGGAGCATCAAAACGAATGAGTTATCAGCTTTGAACATAACCAGTGAGAATGGAGGGGTGAAGGTTGATAATTGTGATGGTGATATAGAGATACATACCGAAAATGGTAGTGTCAAAGTAACAAATGCCAAGGGAAATATTTCTATAGAAACAGAGAATGGAAGTGCAAAGTTGGAGAATTCTGAAGGAGATTTGCATTTCAATACAGAAAATGGGTCTTTAAAATGTTACAATTGTAATTTTGCAGCAAGTGAGATTGAAACAGAAAATGGAGCAATATTTTTAGAGATACCTTTTCGGGAATCAGGTGATTGCTCAATAATCAGCACAAATGGAAAGATTAGTTTGTTCATTTCAGAAGAAATTCCTATCGATTTGAGTATGGAAACTACTTGGGGCAAGCTTGCATATAAGTTAAAACATCCTTCGACGGTAAGCAAAGAATTTGATCACAAGGAGAATAAGGTTAGCGTGGGCGATGGATCTTACAAGATAAAGTTAACAAGCGAAAATGGACTAATAAGTGTTAATCCACTTGATAGTAAGGGATTGAAGTACAAATATGAGTTTGCTTTTAATAAAGTCAACGATGTAATAAACGAAAATATTGAGAATGTAATGACAACGGAGAATTTAGAGAAGATAGAGAAAACGATATCACATACAATGGAGGACATTGACAGGATAGCCACTAATTTGAAGGGAATGATGAGTCAGGGAGAAATCAGGCAGCATATTGATTTTGTTAAACAAAAACTGGAGACGTTCAAGAGTCCGGAGTTTAAAGAGAAAGTATCAGATAAGGTGAAAGATATCAAGTCAGATCTGGGAGAAATTTTGGATAAAATCAGTAATAAGATTTCCATTAATTTAACAACAGAAGATAAACCCAATCAGGAAGATTTGGTAACCAGCAGGAAAAAGATATTGAGCATGTTGGCAGAGGGCAAAATAACTGTTGAGGAGGCTGAAAAGCTTCTAAATGCTTTAAGTGGAAAATGAAATTCAGAGGAGCAGGATATCCTGCTCCTTTTTTTTAACTCAGAACGTTGATTTTGTTTGACAAATAACAGTAGATTTATAATAAATGATACATGAATTTATTAGTAAAAACATTGTTTTTTGTATTGCTATTGAGTATATTCTCGATAGGATATCATTTAATTGAGATTGGATTGGTCAAAACTATAGGTTTTTCCATTCTTTCTACAATACCGATATATTTATTGTTTCATCAATCTCTTGGATATAGTAATTCGAAACAAAAAAAAAAGATACAACATTGGTTATATGGAAGAAAGAAGACTCATGTAGAATCAATGAAGAAATGGAATGCCCGGAAGGAGTATTTAGCAGAGCAGAGAAAAATTGAAGAAAGAAAGAATTTAAAATGGGTTGAAATTATAAGTAAGCATTTTGAAAAGCATGAAACCTCACAGAATAGAGTTTTTAATAAACTGGAAGATATTCAGGAATTGGATTATTACTCTGAACACCCACAGAAAAATGATGTAAGATATATTAAAGTATATCATTTTGAAGAAAGAGATGGAGTAAGAGTTGACGACCATATTTTATCATTGATGCAGATAATTCAAAAAAACATGCATTTATATTTTTATGTAGAAATAGATAATCATTTTGAAATGTATAGCATTTCAGGAAGCAATGGTTATTTACAGGATGTTTTACAGTCAGGAACTCACCATTTGGATATAACACATGCTGAACTTAAGCAATATGCTGAATATCATGAGATTATAAAGAATGTTTAAAAAGTTTTTTATAGATAAGAGTCATACCAATTTAGTTCAGTTAACTCGATATATGATGGCCGGTGTATTTTGTTTCGTCATTGATTTTTCAACACTTTATGCTTTAAAGGAATACTTAGGCTTATATTATTTAGTAGCATCAGCTTTGGCCTTTTTAACAGGCATAGCCATAAATTATATCTTAAATGTGATCTGGGTTTTTCCCAAAAGAGCGTATAAAGAAAAGATTCACGAGATGACCATATTTTTGTTGATCGAGATAGTAGCCTTGATTTTGCTTGTAATATTTATGTGGTTGTTTACAGATGTCTTGAAAATGTACTATTTAGCATCTAAGGCATGTGCTACCGGCTTAGTATTTTTTTGGAATTACTATGCCAAGAAGCACATATTATTTAACAAGCATCATACAGAAAATGATAAAGATAAAGTGATTTATTTGTAGTAGATGATAGTAGCAATTATTACAGCAGGCGGCATTGGGAAGAGGTTTCCTGGCAAAGTAAAAAAACAATTCAAGAAGATCAAAAGAAAAGAAGTATTACTTTGGGTTATAGAGAAGTTTATACAAATACGGCAGATAAACGAAATTATAGTGACATTGCCTGCAGATGAACTTGTTTTTTTTTCTGAATTAATAGAGAGAGCCGGGTATCATAAAAGTGTCAAATGTATAACCGGGGGAGTTGAAAGACAGGATTCTGTATATAATGCCCTAATGGAATGTCCTGATGAAACGGAGATTGTCTTAATTCATGACGGAGTCAGACCTTTAGTTTATAACCAGGAGATAGATGTTTTGATTGAGAAAGCAAAAAAACTAAAAAGTGTGATACCTGTAAAAAAGGTAAAAAATACTATCAAGCAAATTCAGGGAGATTTAGTAGAGAAAACGATTTCCCGGGAGAATCTGGTAGAAGTATATACTCCTCAGGTATTTGATTACAGTTTATTAAAAAAGTATTATGAAAAAGCACAAATAGAAGGTATCTATTTTACAGATGATGCAGGATTGCTTGAGAATTACGGTGTTCCTGTTCATATTCACTATTCGGAATCAATGAATATAAAGATAACAGATGAAAGCGATCTGAAAATAGCAAAACAATTTTTTAAACAATATTACTAAGAGGTAAAGATGAAAAACTGGACAATAACATTAAAAATACCTGTAATCGGTTTAGGTTGCGGAGTTTTGGGGTTACATTTAACCAAAGTCTCCGTAAATATAGGTAAGTATGCTTCCACACTTTTAAGAGCATTAGAGTACAGGGGATATGATTCAACCGGTGCAGCTTTTCAGGGTGATGATCAAAATATAACATTGCTCAAGGATGTTGGAGCTCCTTCAACATTGGTGGAGACTCTCGGTATCGATAAACAGGCTGGCAAGATCTTTTGCGGGCAAGTACGCTGGGCTACTTTTGGTATAGTGAGTAAAGTCAATGCTCAGCCGCATGAAGTTAAGTGTAAAAGACATCTTTTCGGAGCACACAATGGCAATATCACAAATACCAGAGAGTTAAAGGAATTTTTAACAGCAGAAGGTCATGAAGTAAAGTCTGATAATGATGGCGAGATGGTGGTACATGCTATTGAGCATTATTTTAATATAGAGTTGGGCAGGTATCCGGAAGTTGAGCAGATCAAAACAGAGATTAGACGCTACAGTATGAGGCAGGCTATTCTCCTTGCGTCTAAAAAGATGATTGGTTCTTATGCAGCTGTTATTGTTGACCCTATCACGCAGACCAGTTATGCAATAAAAGCAGGCAGCAGTTTATACTTTGGAATAGGGACACTGGAGGAAGGACAGTTTTCTTTGGCTTCTTCAGATTTAACAGCAGTTTTGAAATTTACCAAACAATTGGTTAAGCTGAGAGAAGGTGAGTTTGTTGAATATACTTCTGAGTATTATCAGGTATATGCTTATAAGAATCAGAAGATTAAAAGGTTAAATTTGCCGGATCTGTTATATAATGCAGGAGATAAGGTTGAATCAAAACCGGCCAGATCAAAACTTAGAGCTGAAGACACTGAATTATTACCGGATTTTAACTATTTTATGGAACAGGAGATCTGGGCTGAACCACTATCGAGTGGAAAGTTAATAAAACTCTTCCTGGGTGGCTCGAATACTGGAAAGCGAATGTTGAATTTGTTGGAAAAAGAATCTTTGTTAGAACAAATTGACTCGTTATCGCACAACATATTAGCTAACGATAATTACAGCAGACAACTTGAATTATTTAATGAATTTGTTGATTCCGAAGTAGCAGAAAATTTATTCAATAAAATTAAACAAAATTATAAGATAATATATGAAGAATTAGTAAAAGAAGACTTCGAGAAAAAGTACTTTTTCTCGAATGAAAAGAATACTTACATTGATCTATTGGGTGTTGGGTTCGACAAGAAGAAACTTATGTTGGCTAAAGCTTTAGATTCAGTTCTGGAAAAACATGAAGCTGTGGAGTTCCATAAAACGGTTGATAAGTTTTTGGAATTAATTGACAATACGATTAAAAATAACAGGAATATTTATACTTTAGCTTGCGGAACATCATTTCATGCAACTAAAGTGGCAGCCATGTTTTTTAATGAAATAGCAAATATTGAAATCATTCCTATTTTACCTGGTGATTTCAGAGGTCAATATTCTTCAAGTTTGAAAGAAAATGATGTGATTGTAGGTGTATCTCAGAGTGGCGAAACCAAAGACCTCATTGATGTTTTCAACGATATAGATAATTTGAATCTGGACATCAAAAAAATAGTTCTGGTTAATAATATGAATTCGACATTAGGTCAGGAGAAAAGCGATGTTTCAATTCCGATTTTATGTGGGCCGGAGATAGCGGTACCAGCGACGAAGAGCTTTATTAATCAGATAACATTATTCTTCTTTTTGGCAATTAAAGTCGCAGAAATGCATTTGATGAAGCATATTGAAAAGGATCCCAATGATATTAATATCCCGTATCTGCAAAAGAATCTTGATAACAGGTACAAACAGTTGAAGGACATTCCTCAGTTATTAAGAGAGACTATCGCTACTACCAGTGAGCAGTTGGATAGTATTGCAGAAATGATCTATATGGAACCTTCCATGCACATTTTGGCAACAAAGATGAGTGGTGTTGCTAAAGAAGGAGCTTTGAAGATCAGAGAAACAGTGTTGAATCATACTGAAGGTGGAGAAGCGTCTGAGTTCAAGCATGGACCGAATACAATTCTGGGGAAAAATACAGTGTTTGGGATGAAAGGCATTAAGGGTATGTTTAAGAATATTTATAAAGTTATCAATGAAATACATTATGTAGCCAAACAGCGGGAACTTTCTGCTCATGACACACAGGAAATTATTCTGGCTATGAACGAATTTATCTTCAATAGAAAAACACCTTTCAATTTATCCTTGGAAGCAACTAAGCTCTTTAATGAAGTAATTACCAAATATGATTTCTTTGATTCCTTATTCCGAAATTATCCACTCATATATGTGACCGGGCCTGATGACCGAGATGTTAATTTAACTATTTCTCAGATCAATACTCACAAGATCAGAGGAGCAGATACTTTTGTAATTGCAGAAGATAATGATGCTTTGCTGGATAATGCCAGAATGATACCTAATATAGATAAATACTATGGCTGGGGATTTGTTTCCTTACCAAAAACAGGAGACAGTGTTATGACAGCATTTTCATCGACGGTGGCTCTCCAATTATTAGGTTTGAAGATGAGTATTAAGAAAATGGCATATTTGGATAGACTCAATATTGAAGATCATGGTGTACATCCTGACGTGCCGAAAAATGTATCTAAATCTATTACCGTAGATTAATAAGAAACTTAAATCAACTTATTTAGGGCTGACTATTGAGTCAGCCCTTTTTGATATAGTAAAAATCTAAAACAGTGTGTCCTTTTTAGCTAAAACTTCTGCGATTGTATAGAGAGAACCTGTAATGATCAGGATTTCATTAGGCATGATTTTTTTATATGCCAGATCAACTGCTCCCAGGATATCATCGGAAGTAAAATAGGGAATACCGCATCTTTCAACAACCTGCACCTGTTCTTCAATATCGGCAGCACGTTCTGAGTGATTTTTTGAAATATAAACAACTTTAGCCATTTGACAAATATTCTCAATCATTTTATCAAGTTTTTTATCTCTCAAGATAGCGACGACAAAAACATATTCCTTATCAGGGAACATTGTTTTGATATTCTTCGTCAATTCCTGAACACCTTCTTCATTATGAGCTCCATCTATAATTACCCATGGGTCTTTGTGCAGGATTTGAATTCTGCCAGGCCAATTCACAGATTGCAGGGATTTACGGATGATTTGTTCTTCAGCCTGGATCTTCGTAATCCTTGAATACAGTAGAAATGCTGTTATTGCAGTTGCAGCATTTACAGCCTGATGGTTACCAATCATATTAATGTTAAAAAACTTCCAATTAATCCCAAATTCCGGGAAGGAATAATCAAAACTTGTACCATTAGAAGTCGTATTTATGTTTTGGACAAAGAAATCTTTATTGTATTCAAATAGCTTAGCATTCTTATCCAGAGCAACATGTTTTATTACCTTTTTGCCAGTTTCACAGACATTCCCCAAAACAACAGGTTGATTTTCCTTAATGATTCCGGCTTTTTCGTATGCAATTTTTTCCAGAGTATCACCCAGTGTTTTAGGATGATCCAAGGAAATTGTTGTGATTACACTCACCTGAGAAGTAAAAGGATTTGTGCCATCGAGTCTGCCACCCAGGCCAACTTCCATTATTGAGGTGTTTAGTTTGTGTTTATCGAACAAATAGAACGCGAGAGATGTTGTTATTTCGAAGAAGGAGGCTTCACATTCATCAAAGACATCCCGCCAAAGATAAAAAGCTTCCATGAGTTCATCCGGAGTAAGATTGATACCATTAATCCGGAATCTTTCACAATAGTCAATAAGATGTGGAGAAGTATTTAAGCCTGTTGTAAGATTATGACCCAAAGCAAGTGCTTCACACATGGCTGAAGTTGAACCTTTTCCATTTGTGCCGGCAATGTGAATGCCCCTGATTTTCCTTTCCGGACTATTCATTTTGGCAAGGATGTACTCCATTCTTTCCAAACCGAGTTTAACATTAGCAGAATAGCGTTGGAATATGTATTTAAGAAATTCCTGATATGTCATTTAACCCTCACTATAAAAAAATTACCTTCAAGATACATTATTATCTTGAAGGTAATTAGGTAAACTATTATTTTAATTATCTTGTGGTAATGTGTGATCTTTGAATTGTTCTTCGTTAGGACACTTTACTGTGATTTTGCCTGGTTCAAAAGTTCCATCAACCATAGTTCCTTCTCCAGAAACAAAATACTTGTCATTAATATTACCTTCAGGGCATTCTTCATAAGAAGTTTTGAGGTATTTGTATCTGACTAAATCGGAAGTAGAGCCTTTGAAAGCTTGATTTCGGTCAATCATATAGGCGGAAATGGCTTTTTTAACTTCTTTCATGTTTCTGATACATTCTTCAGTCTTTTGTTTCTTGTTAAGGTCAAATGTCATTGGCAAAGCCAACACAAAAATTAACACTGCAAAAAACAATATACTTAATATTGTATAAACACTTATTCCATGTTCGTTTCTTCTCATACCAACTCCTAGAGAAAATCTTATTTTGTTTAAATCTCTTTTTTTTGATTATAAAGTCAAGTATTATTTTAAAAAAACCTATGTTTTGATGTGTTTGGGATTATTTATGGATTTAAGTATCAAATTAACAGTTAATTATGTAATGGAGTAATAATAATTATGCGATTGGGGAATTTGCAACTTTCTTGAATTCTGAGAGAGAAATCAACTTAAAACCAGCATCATCAGCTTGTTGAACAAAATATTGTAATTGCTGAAAATGTGCTTTGTCATGACAATGGGTAATTATCAGATATTTTTGTTTTGTACCAGAGAGCATTTTTTGAATTACTGATTTTGTAGTACTATTGGAAGTATTGGGGACATCCAGAAAGATGTCTCTGGATAAATAGGTAATTTTGTAGTTTGAAGCCATTTGTTGGGCAAGATTCGAACTGGAAGTTTTGCTGTCCACTAAAATCAAATTCTTGTTTTGCAGGAAAGAACAAACGGATTTCATGATTTTCTCGTTTTCAGTTGCTTTACTTCCCATATGATTATTCAGTCCTATCACACCCGGAAGTTGAGAAAAAGCTGATTTTAACTGCTGAAGCACTTGTTTATCCGTCATTGTAGTTAAAATGGCACCGGGGCCTGGGTTTTGAGTTGGATAGTCCAAGGGCTCCATCGGCATATGAATCAAAGCTGCGTGGCCTGATTCGGAAGCAACTGTCAAAGATCGACGGGAATTAGGGAGAAACGGTAAGATAGCGAAAGTGATTTTCGAATTCAATTCTGAAAATTTTGAGAGTAAGTTGCCCTGAATATAGCCAAAATCGTCGATTATTATCGAATACTGTATTTTACTTGTTTTCTTGATATGTTTATGAATTTTTTGATACCTGATCTCAATGACATATTTTTGTTTGTGTATCGGATCAAAATATTCTTTACTTATTTTGTTATCTTCATCTAAAATAATTTTGGTCATATTAATGCCTATCATTTCAAGTTGACCACTTACGAGCATATCTGCGATAGATAGTTCAATACTGTCAGGATTAACCGGCAGATAA
The DNA here is from genome assembly GCA_964419225.1 of uncultured Candidatus Cloacimonadota bacterium. GTDB lineage: Bacteria > Cloacimonadota > Cloacimonadia > Cloacimonadales > CAYQPF01 > CAYQPF01. The sequence continues at coordinate 18,005 of CAYQPF010000073.1, forward strand.
TAATAAATAACAGAATCTCTTTTAGCATATCCGCAATCTTCGGGTGCCAAATTTAAATGAACCATTGCTTGTTTCAGAGCTTTATCAATTGTTGTGACTTCTGCAGGTTTTTTTACAGGTTTCTTGGTCTGGATCTGTACAGGTTTCTTAATGTCTTTTTGACACGAAACCCCAATAATCAGTATTAAAGAGATAAAAAGTAAATAGCCAATTTTCTTCATTTAGACTCCTATATGTTTTTTTTGATGTTCTTTGTTACGGATGAAACAATAGCCAGGGCGATAGCGATAACCCCGGAAATTAGGATTGCCTTAGTACTGAGTGAAATCGCTTGATCCAGATGTTTCCTAACATAGGCAAACATCGCATAGTACATGGTTGATCCCGGAACGAGTGATACAATCCCGCAAATCATAAATGGTGTTGAAGGTGCACGTAAAAACTTGGCGACAATCTCTGCATAGAAGCCGATAATTAAGGTTGAAAGAAAGATTGCCAGAAGCTGATAGCCTAAATATTTGCTTAAATATAAATATAGAAACCAGGCAATGCCGTTGCCCAGAGCACCAAACAACAAGTGTTTAAATCTCATGTTGGTTAACACGGCAAATGCAAAGGTTGCGATCATGGAAAATAAAGCTTGATAGATCATAAAAATCCCTTTACAGCTATTGACCAGAATTTTAAAACCAGACCAGAACCTGCTGCGATTGATATAGCGGTCAAAAAGGCTTCTGTTGCCCGGGATAAACCAGAAAGAAGATCACCTGAGATAGTGTCTCTGATGGCATTAGTGATCGCTAATCCAGGCACAAGTAGCATCATTGCTCCAATAATGATGGCATCTTTATTAGTATGGAAATCAAAGTAAACGCTCAGGAGGGCAACCAATGCTGCAACCATGCCAGCCATGGCATTAATGAACCAGTCGTTGATATTTATTTTTTTTAAAACAATAAACAAGATTTTGATTAAACAACCAATTACAAAAGTTACCAATAAATCAATCAGTTTTCCATCAAATAACAAACAGAAAAATCCTGCTGAGAAACCCGCAAAGGGTATTTGAATGAAATTGGAATACCTTTTGTGAGTGTCAATTTGATGGATACGAACTTCAAAATCTTCAATTGGAAGTTTACTTTTTTTCAACTTGTCCACAACTTGGAAAATATGAGTGATTTTATCTAAATCCACGGTTCGGTTTTTAACTCTTCGAATCAGGGACATAGTGGCTTTATCAGCTATGGTTACAGAAATGAATATTCCTGTGGGAGTGACGAAGCAATCTGAATCCGGGAAACCATAGACATGACATATATCAGTTATAGTAGATTCTACTATACCTGTTTCGGCCCCGGATGTAAGAAGAATACGGCCACAATCGGTAGCCAGTTGTAATACATGATTAGGATTTTCCATTTATTATCCGTAAAAACAGTTTTTTCTGTAATTGATTCTGCCACTTCCAAAATCTTTTACCATCAACTATTTTACTATTCCTTTCCTTTGCTATATTTTTCACATCACATTTATTATATTGATAAACTAAGTCAATAATCTTCTTAGGGAAATTAATTCTTAAGGTTTCACTAAAAAAACTAGGGGAAAGTAGAAGTGGGGTACAATTGATTATCAGATCGTAATCCTGCTCCTGCTGAAAATTCCGATAATCATAACAGGCTTTGAAAGTAGCTAAATTTTGGTTATTGCGTCCCCAAATATACTTTTCTTTATGTTCAAGCAGAAGTTCAGAGATCATTTCACTTGTGCTGCCAGTACCCAGAATTAAAATTTTATCTATTAATGCTATTTTTAAGTATTTCAGGCTCTTTTTGAAAGCCAGTAAATCAGTGTTAAGAAACTCATTTGATTGGGGGAGATATGTGTTATTCGGCTTTTCAATTCCATACAATTCCTTACTAAAGACCTTTTTGTAAGGCATTGTTATGGAAAAGCCATAGAGCTGTGGTTTGAATTCATTAAGAAAAGTAAATAAGTCAGCTAAGGATGAAGTGGGTAAGGGCAAATACACAGCGTTTAACTTGTTGTTTTGAAATAAGTTATTGAATGCTTTTAAACCAAGGGAATCAACTACTTGAAATCCTCCAATGATTCCACCGATCTTAGTATTGAGATCATTTGTCTTCACATTATATAGTTTAACCTGCTCATGACAGATTTGATCAGGATGAGTAAGATGATTTCTTATGCCAATGTAAGTAGCTTGAGAACCAAGGTTTTTATACAAAACTCTGGATATAAGTGCTAAGGGACCTAAGCCGAGGCAAATAATATTATTTTCATTTTTTTTGCTTAGTACAGTTTTGAGTTCTACCAATTGCTTATATTGATTGATTTGAACAGCTATTTTATAGTACTTGGCTTTTATCTTCAACATAGAATCCACTAATTTGGAAAAATCTTGTTCAGAATAATCTCCATGAATTGATAAGATTCTCTGATTCTCAGGTACAAATTTTAGGATTTCATTGTCCAGAAAATCACAGTCCACAAGACAGCCATATTTGCAAGCCAGTTGAGAAATGAATGCATAAAGATCTTTTTTGTAGTTAGTTGTGACATCAGTCTTAAAGCGATAAGTCAGGATTATTTTATCAGATAAAAACTCCGGGGAAATTACTTGATAATTAGCATTATAATCCAGTCTGATTTCAAACAAGTCATAATCATTTTGATATTTTTTTAGTGTGGATTTTAAGAATCTATTGTTATAAAAAGGTATCGACAGAATCAACATTATTTATTCCGGAACTTATATTTACCTTTAGCCTGGTTTTTTAAAGTTAAGTACTTGATTTTTTTATCGTCGGTAAATTCTATCAGGAGATTTTGCCCGCTGGCCAGATTGTTCATTTTATCTTTTTTGGCGGAGTTGTCTTGAAAATAGTAAGATTTAACATTATTCATGGCAAAAAAGTACTTGGGATTGTCTTTAACATACTCCATTCTCATGGAGTCGCTTTCAATCCAATTGATTTTTGGCAGATTCTTTTCTGAGGCATATGTAACATAGCATGAGTCGTTTAGGACTATTTTATTCAAGCTTTTCTTGGAGAACCAAAGAGTAATTGTTTCTGCTTTTCCTTCAGCAAAATCTGATGTGAATTTGGGTTTTCCCATATATATTGCCTTTTCTTCATCATTAAGATAAATCAGGAAATCACTGGTTGTAGTGATGTCTTTTGTGAAGGTTTTAACATCAAAAGTAGCAACTATTTTTTTTAGATTCTTGAACAACTCCATTTTTTGAGCAATTATTTTTAAAGAATCTGCTCCGGTCATATAGATTACAGGTTCTTTGATTAAGTATCCGTAACCATTTTTTAAATTATAGGTCAAGTATCCACATGTGCCGTGAACTTTTTCTCTCTGATCGTAAACCTTAATATTGTCATTGGCAAAGATATTGCCTTCTTTTTTAAAGTACTCACCTTTATCAGATGCAAATGTACGGATAGTTCTATCTTTATGTGTTTCTTTGATGTGAACATTTCCGACAAGAAGCAAATATTCTGTGAAGCGGAAGTAGTCAGCCTGATTAGCTTTAAGCTCAAGAGTATCATCTATTGCTTTAACGTTACCGGACATTCTGGCTATTTTTTGTTTCTCGTAAATCTCAGCCTGGTCGCAGAAAAACTCAATCTCACCATAGAAGAAGTGGACATTTCCTGTTAATTGAGTGATGTATTCATCACCTGATTTAGAAAGGAACAATTGATCCGAGTTGATCAATTTATATGGTTTAATTTCTTCTTCTTTATTTTTGGCAAAAAGTGTACCTGCTAAGAGTGCTACAAAAATACTACCAATTAATACTATCTTTATCAATTTTTCCATGGGCACTTACCTGTTTCATTTGTACGAAGTCGAGTCGGATATTAGTATTTAACTGATAGCCATACAATGTGTTAATATCTCTGATCAGAGTAACTTTTCCAGGTGCTGTGATAGCATCTGTATTTCGTTCCCAAATCAATAATCCTGTTTTAAGAATTCCGTTTTCGCTGTTGATAACCACACTGTCTATAGCAGTAATGGTATTATCTATTTCGTTCAGATCTGCTTTTTGAGAAGTCAAAACTGATCTTAAAGTACCATTTTCATTGTAAGAATGAATTGTGACAATATTTGCCAGTGTTTGTTTAATGTCGTAGTTTCTGACGATATTTTTAGAATCAAGTACCCATTCGACATTTTTTTGATTATAAGCAATAATCTTAACAGAATCGATTACTTCATCGGGAGTCGTCTTCTTGGCTCTGGTGGGCAACTGATCATCTGCAGCAGCACAACCTGACAAAATTAAGATTACAAGAAGGCTAATCAACCAAATGCTGGAGAAACTTTTCCAGTATTTCTTCATATAATTCCTGTTTGGTAAAAATGTATTCGATGGCTTCTCTAACTGCTCCATCTCCGCCATTTCGTTCTGTTACATAGTCACAATGTGTTTTAAAATTGGGGAAAGAATTATTGGGGCATATTTTCAAAGCTGCGTTTTTCATGGCGGGATAATCATTCCAGTCATCCCCCATATATGCTGTTTCAGACCAGGTAAGGCCTAATTGAGTTAAAAGTGTCTCGCTTTGGACGAGTTTGTTTTTTACGCCTTGATAAAGGAGTTCGATGCCGAGTTCTTTGCATCTTTGTTCAAGGCAATGGGATTTACGGCCTGTAATAACTGCAAGCTTTAGATTAGTATGTCTGACAATTTGAATAGCTAAACCATCATAGCAGGAGAAGTTTTTGGTTTCGATAAAATTATTATCATAAATGATCTTACCATCGGTAAGAATACCGTCACAATCGAGAATCAAGAGTTTTATCTCTTTAAAATTTATCATAATCACCTCAAGTCAAAGCTTTATAATTGGGTGTTTTCTGTCAAGTTTACGGAAACAACAGAGTCTAAAAAAGATGAAAAAAGCCCCGGATGGGGCTTTTTATGAATTTATCATACAGGGATGTATTTTCTTTTATTGCATTTTTCGCCTTCATAATCGATCAACCATTCCTTACGCCAGAGACCTGCAGCATAACCGGTCAATTTGCCATTAAAAGCAACAACTCTGTGACAGGGTACAATGATCGGAATCTTATTTACACGGTTGGAATTGCCTACAGCTCTTACAGCTTTGAAGAAGCCGATATTATCAGCAACTTGCTGATATGACCATGTTTCACCAAAAGGAATACGGCAAACTTCTTTCCAAACTTTAACTTGGAAGTCTGTTCCTTCAAAATGTAAAGGCAGTTCAAATTTTCTTCTATTACCTGTAAAGAATTCTTCTAATTGTTTTTTAGCTTCAACTAAAACATCATCCGGGCTATCTTCTTCAACAAGTGCGTCTTGAATCTCCAGGGAAATTATCTTCTTTTGTTTTGATTTAATCAACAAATTTCCTATAGGAGATTTGTAGTTAATGCAAAATATTTTGTCTTTCATTTTAACTCCTTGCTGCTAATAAACCACAGGCAGCATAAATGTCTTCACCTCTGCTTTTTCTAAGGGTTACTGCAACTTTTAATTTGTTTAATTTTTCTCTAAAAATCTCAATTTCAAAATCGCTGGGAGGAGAAAAGGGAAGATTGGCGATTTTGTGCCATTTTATTAAGTTTAATTTACATGAAATGTCTCCAACATATTTACTGAGAGCTTTTAGATCTTCCTCACCCATGTTGAAGTCTTTAATCATTATATATTCGAATGTAACACGATAGGCAGTTTTTTTACGAAATTCCAGCAGTGCTTTTTTTAAGTCGTGAAGGGGATAAAGTTTGTTTACGGGCATTATGCTTGAACGTTTTTGGGGGATTGCGGAATTTAAGGAAACTGCTAATTTTACTTTATAACCACTATCGCATAGTTGTTTAATCTTGGGAATAATACCACATGTTGATATTGTTATTCTACGTGGACTGAAACTCAGACCTTTTTCATTTTGAATAATTGACAATGATTTAATCAGGTTTTCGTAATTATCCAGAGGCTCTCCCATTCCCATAAACACTACATTAGTGATTTTTTGCGGGAATATGTCTTTAGAAGCCAGAATAATTTGTCCAATAATTTCATCGACATTAAGATTTCTTTTAAGCCCGAGGGCTGCTGTAGCACAAAACTGGCAATTTCTGGAACAACCAACCTGAGAAGAAATACATAGAGTATTCTTTTCTTCTAAAGGGATATGTACCATTTCTATTTGAAGTTCATCGTGTAATTTCAGTAAGTATTTTGCAGTACCATCATCCGAGACTTTCTTCTCAAGAATAGTAGGAAGAGCCAAAGAAAAGGCACTTTCCAACTTTTCCTGAAGAGAGCGAGCCAAATTGCTCATCTCGGTAAAATTACAGATGAATTTCTTATAGATCCAGTCTTGCAACTGTTTGATCTTATAAGGCTTATCCAGATAGGGGATAAGTGCCTGTTCCTGCTCAGCGGGAGTCAGGTCTAGTAGTTTCAGCATTTTTATAAGATTTTTTCCCTACATGT
>CAYQPF010000074.1:0-6430 GCA_964419225.1 uncultured Candidatus Cloacimonadota bacterium
AGAGAATAACTCACCCCCCGAGGATAGGCGTCAGGCATCAGTCGTCAGGCGTCAGAGTGAGATTTCGACAACCCATCCCCGGCCCTTCCCTTTTAGTAAGGGAAGGGAGTGAATTAGTTGGCAGTGGCAGTAGAAAGAGAATAACTCACCCCCCGAGGATAGGCGTCAGGCATCAGTCGTCAGGCGTCAGGAGGAAAGGATTGAGCAGGAGAGAATTATATAGTCAGTCAAATTTAAAATGATTGACAATTAGTAACAGTAGTCATTTCTTGCAGGAAATGATGCCAGATGAAGGAATAAGAAAATGTCAGAGAAAAATGTAAGGACACTTCCCGCTGATATCAATGCAGAAGCAGCGGTGCTGTCGGCAATGATGATTGATAATTATTCTGTGGCCAAAGCAATAGAATTAATGAAAGAAGAATATTTCTATCGTTCTGCCCACAAGACAATTTTCCGCAATTTGATTCAGCTTTTTGAAAAGAATATTGAGATTGATATTATTACATTGATTCATCAGTTGGATAAGAATGGTGAATTGGAGAAAGTTGGTGGAAAGCAGTATCTGAATGATCTGTCGGATATGGTGATGAGTGGAGCGAATATTAGTTATCATGCTAATATAGTTATAGAAAAAGCATTATTACGTGAGTTAATTCAGGCATCGAACAGGATTATAGAGCAGTGTTATGAGTCTGAGAATGATGTACGGATGATTGTGGATGAAGCAGAGCAGACGATATTCAGAGTGGCAGAAATGCCCAATACGCGAGGATTTGTCAGCATTAAGGATATTATTCCAGACACGTTGCAATCGATAGAGGACATTGCATCGACCAAGACCAATGTACTGGGAGTATCATCAGGATTTCCTGATTTGGACAGACTTACAGGTGGCTTTAGAAAAGGTCAGTTTATCGTGATAGCAGCACGTCCGGCAATGGGAAAGACATCATTTGCATTGAATATAGCTTTTAATGCTTCGATGTTTCATGATCAGAAAGTCGGTGTATTTACGTTGGAAATGGCCAATGATGAATTGCTGATGAGGATTATCAGTTCTGCAGCAGAAGTGCCGATGGACACTATCTTGAAGGGATACGGCATGGATCAGAACAAGATTCTGAGAATTGCACAGGTAGCGGAAGGCATATCGGGAAAAGACCTTTACATAGATGATAATGGATCATGTACAGTATTGGAAGTCAGAGCCAAGAGTAGAAGACTGAAAGCAGAGATTAAGGGATTAGATCTGATTATTATAGATTATTTACAGTTAATGGCTTCGGTTAAAGGACGGGAGAACAGGCAGGCTGAAATTGCTGAAATATCCAGAGCATTGAAGATTTTAGCCAAAGAGTTGGAAGTTCCTGTGGTCGCGTTATCGCAGTTGAATCGCGGGTTGGAGAGCAGGGATGACAAGAGACCGAGATTATCAGATTTGAGAGAATCGGGAGCGATAGAGCAGGATGCGGATCTGGTGATGTTTATTTATAGAGACGAGATATATAATGCAGAAACTCCGGATAAAAACGTAGCTGAAATAATTATCGGCAAGAACCGTCATGGTGCTACCGGTACAATCAAACTTCTCTTCAAAGGTGAATTTACCCAATTTAAGGCGTTGACCAATGAAAGCTATCATTTCTAATTTTTTAATTAATATTGGCGGTTGTACGGTTTTTTTTATAAGGATATGTACTTACATTCCGAGTTTTAAGAAAAGGTGGTATGAGATCCTCAAACAGTTTAAGAGAATTGGCTGGGATTCTTTGCCTTTGATCCTGATTACTTCTGCCTTTACAGGATTTGTAACAGCAGTACAGGCATCATATCAGACAAAGGGATTGATCCCCAAGTCGATGTTGGGAGTATTGGTGGGTAAATCAGTGATGACAGAGTTGGCACCGGTATTAACGGCATTGGTTTCCACAGGAAAGGTGGGAGCATCGATTGCAGCGGAAATAGGGTCGATGAAAGTTACAGAGCAGATAGATGCTTTGGAGACGATGGCAATAGATCCGATAGATTTTCTTTATATGCCGCGAGTCGTGGCAGGGGCAATAATGATGCCTGTACTTACGATATTATCTATCACTATTAGTTTATTTTCGGCTTATTTATTGTCGAATTATACATCCGGGGTGAGTTTCTATGGTTTTTTTAACACGATGAAGAATTATTTTGTTGCTTCTGATATTTATGGAGCATTAGTTAAGTCATTTTTCTTTGGCATAACGATCACTACAGTTGGTTGTTTTGCGGGGAGTAAAACCCAGGGTGGAGCGGAAGGATTTGGATCGGTTGCTACAAACACAGTTATTTATTCAGCAATCATGATTCTGGTAATGGATTTTGTAGTTGCAACTGTTTTATTTGGAGGATTATAATGAAAAAGTATTTTGTAGTTTTAGTAATAGTGAGTTTAATTTTAATTTCGTGTAACAAGAAGAATCAGGTGGAGGAACAGAAGAAAGTTCTGACAATATATTCTTACGATAGTTTTGTTACTTATGGTTTGGGCAAGCAGGCAATACCGGAATTTGAGACGATGTATCAATGCTCGGTGCAGGTAATCACAGCGGGAGATGCCGGAGCAATGCTGAACAGGCTTGTAATGGAAAAGAACAATCCCAAAGCTGATATTGCTGTAGGGATAGATAATACATTTTTACAGAAAGCATTAGAACAAAATATGTTTGAGCCATATACAGCAGCAGGATTGGATAAATTGGATCAGAGACTGATTTTTGATACAACACATTGTTTCACACCGTTCGATTACGGTTATTTTGCTTTTGTATATGATTCTGAAAAGGTGAAAAATCCTCCGAAAAGCTTTCAGGATCTTTTGAAACCGGAGTGGAAGAAGAAGATTATTTTGATAGATCCGAGGACTTCGAGTCCTGGAAAGGGACTTTTAATCTGGTCATATGGAGTGTATGGTAAAGACAAATTTGCCGGTTTCTGGGAGAAGTTGAAGGGTAATGTTTTGACGACTCCGGCGAGTTGGGATGAGGCATATAATATGTTTTTAACAGGAGAAGCTCCGATAGTATTGAGTTATGCGACGAGTCCTGCTTATCATTTTGAGAATGAGAAGACGGAAAAGTATAAGGCTTTTATCCCATCAGAAGGTGGATTCAGACAGATAGAAGGTGCCGGAATACTCAAAGGAACTAAAAATCAGGAGTTAGCACAGAAGTTTCTTGATTTTATGCTGACAGAGAAATTCCAGAAGTATGTACCTTTAACCCAATGGATGTACCCGGTACTGGAAACTGTTCCGTTGCCCAAAGGATTCGATTTGTGTCCTAAAACAGATAAAGATCTTTCTAATGTTATCAATACTCCCGATTTTAACAGTGAAGAGTTAATAGAGAATTGGATTACCATAATGACCAAATAAGTTTCAGGATTGTCCTATACCAGCCTGAAATTCCAGCCAACACAGGTAATATCGGCAGGCTTTGTGTGGGTGCCAATGCAGCTCTGCACATAATCAAGCCTATGCGGTTTTTGCTGGATGATAAGCATTTGAAGAGAGCAGGCCTGGATTATTGGGATAAGCTTAAGATTTTCTACCATGAGTCTCTGGATGAATTATTTACAAATTTTCCTGATAATAAGATATACTTTTGTACTACAAAGACCACTTCTATCTATTCAGACCGCATCTTTCGAAAAGGAGATCTTTTTGTATTTGGGCCGGAGTCGAGAGGAATCCCTGAGGAGATCCTGGCGAAGCATGAGGGCATGAATATCACTATCCCGATGAGTGACGATATTAGGTCGATCAACCTGGCAAACAGCGTGGGGATAGTGTTATATGAAGCGTGGAGACAGATGGGATTTGGGGGAAGTTGAGAGTTGATAGTTGAGAGTTGACAATTGGGGAAAGAAAGACGCTAAATCAGTTGAAAGTTGAGAGTTGAAAGTTGAGAGTTGACAATTGGGGAAAGAAAGACGCTTATTAGAACGCGGATAGTGAGTATTAAGTTCTAAAATGTGACAAATATTATCTTGACAGAAAATTCCAAAATTATGTATATTTGTAATATGTAATGGTAGCATTATGGAGGAAGTTTAATGAGAAGATTTTTTTTGTTAATAATATTTGCTGCAATTTTTAGTCTTTGTTTTTCTCAAAATAATCAATGGCTTTCATACACAAACGGAAAATCAATAACATGTCAGGTCCAGGATAGTGATTATATTTGGATCGGAACCAGTGGTGGATTGGTAAAATACAACAAAATTGATGGCAGTAGAGAGTATTTGAATCAGACTAATTCAGGATTGCCTGATAATTATATTTATTGTATTGAAGTTGATGCAGTTGGAAGTTTATGGATTGGAACAGCCCATGGATTAGCGAAATTTGATGGAACGAGTTGGCAGGTATATAACACAGACAATTCGGGTATTGGTAATTGTTTAGTGAGGTATATATCAATAGGGGCAGTAAATACGATCTGGATAGCTTCGAATTATACAGTTTCCAAATTTGAAAATAATGTTTGGACATTCTATGATGATGAAAACGGACTACCACAACCATGGGATTTTGAAATACATGGCATTCAAGCAGATAATCAGGGCATTCTTTGGATAGGTACTGCCACAGGATTAGTAAAATTCACAAGTTCTAGTTATCAGATTTATCACCCAGGCAATTCAACAGATAATGATAATGTTTCAGCCTTAGCTAAGGATAATCAAGGAAGAATCTGGATCTCTACAACATATATTGTAACTGAATCACAGGTTGTACAAGGTCATATAGATTATATAAGTTTAACTTTGGGCAAATTATTTATGTTCGATGGATCTACGTGGACAAATTATACTTATACAGATCCCCCTCATAATAATGCAATTTACAGCATATACTTTGATTGGGAAAACAGTATGTGGCTCGGGCTCTATAATGCTCATGAAACCATGGAATCAAACTGGGCATGGGATTATGAAAACTACAAAGGGGGAATTTATAAGTTCAATGTATCATTATTGGAACAATATTATCCTGTTATTGCAGGAAACCCAGATCCATCTATCAGGAATTTTTCATCAGACGGTTTAGGCAATGTCTGGATTGGGACTCCTGACGGGCTCAGTAAATTCAATGGGAGCATTTTCACTGATGTATCAACATGTAATTCGGAATTATTAGATTTCAACATTTCAAATATCTCTGTCAGTCCTTCCGGCTATAAATGGTTAAGTTATAATTTAGATTTTACATTAAGCTTTTTTAAAGATGAGGAATGGATGCATTATTCTAATCCTGACATATATGGTCAGATTATGGATATTGATTTTGACAACAATGGAAGAACCTGGATATGTGCGAAATATTTTTTAGGTACTTATGATGGTGATAATTGGTCATTTGACCAAAATCAACATTATGGGTATGGAGATTATTATATAAATTGCATGGTAATTGATAACAATAATAACAGATGGTTGGGTTACGGTAAACAACTCTTGAAGTTAGTTAATGAAGCTTGGATAGTCTATCAACCACCCTTTATAGACCAAATCCCGGAAAATTCAAGCATAAAGTGTATTGCAACTGACTCACAAAACTGCAAATGGTTAGGATATTACGGATATGGAATTGTTAAGTTCAACGGGACAAACTGGACAGTATATAATCAGGAAAATACAGGTTTTGATTTAAGTGATATTAATGTTTTAGAAATTGACAATCAAGATAATGTCTGGATTGGAACTTTTAATAACGGTCTTATCAGATTTGACGGTACAAGTTGGACGGATTTCAACATGCAAAATACTGAAATTACCGGGAACTGGGTAACTAGTGTAAAGCATGATCTTCAGAATAATATTTGGAGCAGTTATTATAATTATCGAGGATTTGTCAAATTTGATGGAACTACTTGGACATTTTATAATGCTACAGATAACAAATTATTGGAGAACACAGTCAATATGATAGCAATAGACTCTTTGAACAATAAGTGGATTGGTACAACAAATGGTCTGGCCGTATTTAATGAAAATGGAATTGTCAGTTCATCGGATGTTGTAAACAATCATCCTTCAGTTACGAATGAGTTAATAAATTATCCGAATCCATTCAATCCGGAGACAGTTATCAAATATAATTTAGGGCAAAATGCTAAGGTTGATCTAAGTATTTATAATATCAAAGGACAGTTAGTAAGAAAGCTAGCTAATGAGATTAAGTTAGCTGGAACCCATGAAATTGTCTGGAATGGTAAAAATGACAGAGGCAATAATCTGGCATCGGGTATTTATTTTTCTGTTCTAAAAACAGGCAAGCAAACATTAGTACGGAAATTATTGCTTTTAAAATAGGCATTAGCATGCAGCATATTTTACAGATATCATATGGAAGATATTGATAATTAACATTCCTATAGTCATATGATACGAA